>DATMYU010000579.1:0-2972 GCA_035560775.1 Desulfosporosinus sp. | reverse complement strand
CTTTTCGGGCATCTGCTTTTGTGTTGCTCAAAATTCAAAAACGCCTGTGTTTTCTATGTTATTCCGTGTATGCGACAACCCCAGCGGTATCACTTTTCTACCGCTGGGGTTTTTCATGAGCTTAACTTAATGACATTGCCTTTATAGGGTACTGGCAAAATCTTTGCCTTAATTCCAAAATACTCTTCGACTCTTTTTTCAGTAATGATCTCCTTCGTCCTACCGAACAAATACGAATTTTTGCCTTGAAAATCCTCCCCTTATATTCTTGGAAAAAGTTATACGCCGATAAAACTAGCTAAATAGTCATACCCTCTTCTTCCGATAAACGCGTACTGTGCACCGGCATACATAGGTCCGCTCAAGCCTACATGGGGGATAGGCACATACTGGGTGCTACCTTCGCCTAGAAGTCTCTGATAAAGCGGGTCTCCGACAATGATATTCGGCTGTATTCTATCGATCCACTGGGCCAGCGCTTCCTCGTCATCAAATAAGTGCACATCGGAAAGCGCCTTTTCCTGATATACGTTCTTCATTCGTCTATCCATTTTCATCAAGCTGGTTGGTTCAACATAGTCAAGTCCAAAATCGTTATGCAGACAAGAGGCCATGCAAGAAGCAAAGAGCGGTTCGCCTATCACGACGACTCTTTGTGAAGACTGTGCCGTCTTACTACTTGGAACGCAGCATTGTTGGCTTGCATAGCTCAGAGGAATATTTATTATCTCTGCCAATACCTGAAACAACCGCTGCATCCCCCACAAACCCACGGGTACATGCATAACGTAAGGTATCGAATACTCTTTCTCCATATATTGAGCAAACCCTACACCCTCATGTGACACGACAAGGTTCAAAGCTGCAGAGGACATCCTTTTAAAGGTTTCCATGTCTATTTTCTCTACCGGTGAACAATTGATGATCAGACCGAATTCCTCCAGTTCGTCAATGAGTCCGGTTAGATGTGTTTCCTTGCCCAGACTTAGGGGCGTATACCCAATGATATTCACTTGATTAATCTTCTTTTCCCTCCTTTCCAGGAAACACTTGCCCAAGATTAACAGCGTATGGTAAACCCCGGAGTAATAGGTCTCAAACCCCTCCGTAGGAAATGCCAAAACAGTCAAGCCTGTCCGCTTGCACAGTCTATCCGCCATTGACCCGATATCGACTCCCGTCAAAGCTGGAACTGGCGTACCCATAATTGCCATGAATTCGACCTGCTGATTTTGCGCCCAGAGCTTTTCTACTTGAAACAGGAATTCCTCTTCTGCGCCCATGACGGCTTCCATCTCCCCCAGCTTAGAACTGAAGAACAAGGTCTGGCGCAAGTCTCTGATCTCATCGCATTCAATGACTGCGCTACTACACCCGCCGGGCGAGAATGCAATATACGCTAAATTCTTGTCTTGGAAATTAATTATTGGAATATATTTAAAAAACAAAGAGACAACCACACATTACTAATCATTACGACAGCAATGCATGATTGTCTCGGACGGCACGTTCTCTTCCACTTTCAAGTCGCATTCGCATTTTTGGAAGCAGATCCCGCTTGGTCAAGACGTTTACCCAAAAAGGTCAGTTCCCTCAGGAAACTGTGGGCAATAATCCGCCTTAGGCGTTAGCAACCCATTTTGAGCTATTTGTATCCACCCAATCCAGTAATTCCTGGACATTATTTACGATCAATCCCGTGCTTATCTTGGTTCTTTTCACAAGGACGGTATCGATCCCCAATTCCACGGCAGCCGAGATTTTGGTATCTGTCCCACCAGCAGACCCACTTTCTCTGGTTAATAGAACATCTGCGCCATAGAATTTAAAGAGTGACTTATTTATATCTTTCGAAAACTGCCCTTGCATCGCTACGATATCCCTGGGCAAAATGCCCAAATCTTGACATTTTTGAACCAATCGCCCTTCCGGAAGAACCCTAACAACTAAACGAGCATTGCGTGCAAAGGTTGCTTGCACAATGCTTTCCAGTTGATGGCTTCCTGTCGTGACGAAAACCGTTACAGCTTGTCCTTTCGCGGCATACTTTGCACCGACTCGCTGTTCCAACTGAAGCAACGCTTCATCCCAAGTACAAACTGGATATATTAATTCGCTATCTGGGATGACAGTCTCTGGTCTTTCAAGCCTAAGATAAGGAATGCTCTGTAGCTCACACCATTGGCGTAAAGGAGCTAACTTTACACTGCTGGAGGGAGGGCTGGCATCAAGGATTAATGAAGGCGCCTTCATACAGGCCTTTGCTGTCCAGGTTTGCAAACGCATAAACTCAAGCCCTCTAATACTAAGACATTTACTAATCTCACGCGCCGCCAACGTTTCCCCTAAAAGCATGATCATTTTTTTCACCCTCCAAAACTTTTTGTTGGTATTTCATTATCAGAACAGCCGTATGTATGTTGCCTAACTATCTATGTCAATCACGTTTGCGCTCTTCACTGAAGTTGTATTTTCTTTCGAATACTCAATAAGATTGGAGACGAAACCGTTTCCCAATGCAACCTGCAGAGCATACAAGAATGATTCACTCTAAAAGAATAAAAAGACAACCGCACATCACTAATCATTAAGATAGCAATGTATCGATTGTCTCGGACGGAACGTTCTCTTCTACCTTCAAGTCGCATTCGCATTTTTGAAGGCAGATCCCGCTTGAACAAGACTTTCACCAAAAAGTCGATTTCCCTCGAGAAACCAAATATCGCCCATGAGAACATACAAAGCCCTCCAAAATATGAAGGGCTGAATTAACAAAGTCCCTCCACCCATCCATCGTGGGTAAAGCATATAAGCAATCAGGTTTCCTGGCTCAGGTTCTTCGTTAGTGCCGCCTTCCCAAGTTTCCTCAGTGGATGTGACACAAACTCCCCTTTACAGTGGCGGGACCGCGCCGGATTTAAACCGACTTCCCTGTTATGATTTCTCGTCTAAGAAAAATCGCTTGCTTATCT
>DATMYU010000578.1:0-4500 GCA_035560775.1 Desulfosporosinus sp. | reverse complement strand
CTCATAGACAACTTGATGTCTTTAATAAATTCTTTTACGTATCCTTTTTCCAATTTATTAAGTGCACAGGAAATGAATAGTCTTTATGGTTTGAGATTCGGTTTGGATTACCTAGTACCATTTGTAAATATTATACCGCGTAGATTTTCGGATGTTGTGGGTTTAGCTGATATAGATACTCTATACTATATAACCTCGAACTATTATCATTCATATGTAGCTGGATTTACGGGTAAAGGAGGAGTGCCAAACGATATAATAACGGTTGCCTTCAGACAATTTGCATTTCTTGGCATCATGATCGGAGGGAGTATTGCCGGAATATTGCTTAAATATCTAGATAATGCTATTGAAAAATTGAATAGACTAGGTGGAGAATACAGTCAGTTGATAGTTACGAATTGTATGGTCGTAGTCGTTTTATTATTTCTAGAACCGTACTCTGCAATAATGGCCTATTTCCATATAATTATCTCACTGTTCCTAACCAGGTCGATTCTTCATATAAAGTCAGGTAATTCTTAAGTAATTCCTCGGAATGTGATAAAGGTGGATGGATTTGAACAGTAATGAGTTATCTCGAAAAGTAGGCAATGCCGCAAAATGGTCGACAATCACAGAAGTTTCGGCAAAAATAATCGTGCCGGTAACAAACATGATACTGGCACGGCTTCTGGCACCTGAAGCCTTTGGTGTAGTGACCATCATTACAATGGTCATTAGTTTCGCCGCGATATTTTCGGACGCCGGTTTTCAGAAATATTTGGTGCAGCATGAGTTTAAAGATGAAGATGATAGAAACAAGAGTACGAACGTAGCATTTATAACGAACTTAACCATTGCGCTTGTTCTTTGGGGTCTCATCATACTATTTCGCAATCCAATCGCTAGCGCGGTTGGCAATCCAGACCTTGGCTTGGCTTTAGCGATTGTGTGTGTCCAAATACCGCTGATTTCTTTTTCGAGTATTCAGATGGCGCGATATATGAGAGAGTTTGATTTCAAAACTCTGTTTATGGTCAGGATTATTGCGGCACTCATACCACTTGCTGTTACAGTTCCATTGGCTATGATTGGATTCGGGTATTGGTCGTTGATTATAGGAACGACTTGTGGAATCCTTTCAAACGCTATAATTCTGACAGCTAAATCAAAATGGAAACCAAGGTTATACTACAACTTCGCCTTACTGAAGGAAATGTTTTCTTTCAGTTTTTGGTCGCTTTTAGAAGCCGTCTCTGTTTGGTTCAGTCTGTGGGTTGATGCATTGATTATTGGATATGCTTTTAATGAATACTATCTGGGACTTTACAAAAATTCGTTAAATATGGTTAATGCCTTTATGGCGGTAGTAACCGCTTCGATAATTCCTATTCTGTTCTCTGCCTTGTCGCGTTTACAAAACGATGAGGTTAAGTTTCAAGCAATGTATTACAAAACTCAGAGGCTTGTTGCCCTTCTGGTTTTACCAATGGGCTTTGGAATATTCCTCTACAGTGACTTGGCGACGAAGATAATGCTTGGTAGCCAGTGGACTGAGGCAAGTCACATTATCGGCATTTGGGCATTAGTAGCGGCCTTTGGAATCCTATTTTCAAATTTTAATGGTGAAGCATATAGGTCAAAAGGAAAACCAAGGCTATCGTTTATTTATCAGATAATACATCTAGTGTTTCTTATCCCTACCTGTTTGATAAGTATGAGATATGGATTTTGGCCGCTAGTCTATGCTAGATCGCTGATAAGATTTCAGGGCACAATCACTGGGTTTATTTTCATGCGAGTCTTTATGGGCTTCTCTATTAAGGCAATGTTAGGCAATGTAGTAAAACCTCTGGTTTGCACATTGTTAATGGGGTTTGTTGCAGTTGGATTGCAACAAATTTCCTCGGCTGTTATTTGGAGCTTTATCTCAATTGTTATATGCGTAGCTGTATATGGAGGGCTACTATGGATAATAGATCGAAATGGGATCGGGGAAATAATAAAGCTATTTAAGAAAAAGAGTCTATAGGTTACATAGCTGAAAGGAGTGTTGAACAGATGAAAGTTGGAATCATGTCGATGCAGCGCATAAAGAATTATGGTTCTTTCCTTCAAGCATATGGCTTAAAGATGACCATTGAAAAACTAGGACACGAAGTTGTCTTTGTAGATTATAAGATCGAGAAACCCATTGTGGCTTCAAACAATGACAAAGGCGTTTTATTTAGAAGTACAAGAGTCGTCTATCATATGATAAGGCGGGTAGTCTACAAGAAGAAAACATTTTCTAGCCTCTTCGATATGAACTATTTCGCTATGCTTGGCTTAAGCGAAGGAAGAAAACACAGAACCAAAGTAGATGTCTTGGTGATTGGTAGTGACGAGGTCTTTAACTGCCTGCAGGCAAACCCAAATGTAGGGTATTCCAAGGAGCTCTTTGGCAAAGACAATAACGCTGGCAAAGTAATAAGTTATGCGGCTAGCTGCGGACATACGACACTTGAAGGACTTAAAGATTATGGTGTTGACTCTGAAGTGTCAGAGCTGCTTAGTGCCTTCACTAGTGTTTCTGTGAGAGATAACAACTCATTTGAGGTCGTCAAAGAGCTAACCGGCATACCTCCCGTTATAAATGTTGACCCAGTTATTATTTCTGATTTTGATAAATTGATTCCAGTGCAGAGCGGACTTAACAATTACATACTGATTTATGCTTATGGGGATAGAATCAACTCTGAAGTTGAGATTAAGGCAATCAAGCAATTTGCAGAAAAGCACCACAAAAAATTGGTTTCCGTAGGTACGCATCAAAAGTGGACGGATATCAAACTAGAAGCTGATCCGCTGGAACTTTTAGCCTATGTGAAAGGTGCGGACTTTATCATAACCGATACATTCCATGGGAGCATCTACTCCATTAAATATAACAGACCGTTTGCGACTATCATTCGGGAAAGCAACAATCAGAAACTCAGCGATTTGTTACAGCGATTTTCGGTTGCAGATAGAGAAGTCAGGGATATGGATAAGCTAGAGGAAATTTTACAGAGGCCTATAAACTTTGTTGAAGTTAATCGTATCATAAGTGTAGAGACAGAAAAGTCCATTAGATACCTAAAGGATAATATTTGCTGGTGAACATTTGATAGGGTCTAAGGTCTATATGAAGAAACGAATAGAATGGATGTAATAAATGATTGAAGTATTCAAAACCAAGAAAGACTGCTGTGGCTGTACTGCTTGTATGAGCATTTGTCCTAAGCAATCCATCACAATGCAGCCAGACGAGGATGGGTTTGTATATCCGGTTGTTAATGCTGATTTATGTGTGGAATGTGGACTCTGCAGAAAGGTCTGTGCTTTTCAAAATATCTCGGTAACTGCTGATGAGCCGCTTGCCACATATGCCGCCATCAATAAAAATCTATCCGTTCTTGCAGCCAGTGCTTCAGGTGGGATCTTCGCGGCACTTGCTTCAATAACATTTGAGAAGAACGGTGTGGTTTTTGGCTGCGCCTTTACTAACGATATGGAGCCTGAGCATATCTGTGTTGACAATCCAACCGATATGCTCAGGCTCCAAGGTTCCAAGTATGTTCAGAGCAGTATCAATACTACCTTCGCCGAAGCCAAGCAGTACCTCGAACAGGGCAGAGTAGTTCTCTATATAGGCACTCCCTGTCAGATCGCTGGATTGAAATCGTATCTTTGTAAGGATTATGAGAACCTCATTACTGCGGATATAATTTGCCATGGTGTTCCTAGCGCAGCGTTCTTCAAAGGATATATCAAACATCTGGAAGGCAAGCTGAAGGGTAACATCATAGACTTTAAGTTCAGGGATAAATCAAAAGGCTGGGGGTTAATGGGAAAGGTGGTTTATGAGAAGAACCGAGTAGTACAGGAAGAATTCATACCACCGATTACTTCTTCTTATTATAGCTATTTCTTGAAAGGCGACATCTACCGCGAAAACTGCTACGAGTGCCAATATGCCAGTGGCAACAGGCAGGGTGATTTCACGATGGGCGACTACTGGGGTGTAGAGAAGGCCCACCCTGAAGTCGAATCGAGAAATGGCGTATCGGTTTTATTGGTCAATAGTGCAAAGGGGATGGCGTTGATTGAAAAGCTAAGAAGTCACCTCGACTTGACGCAATCCACTTTTGAGCAAGCCAGAGAACAGAACGAACAGTTAAGGCAGCCAACCGCCAAGAGTTATAAAAGAGAAGCAATACTTAAAACGTGGCGAGAAGGTGGATATAAGGCTCTAGCTGTTCAGTACTATAGGTCAAATAAGAAACAGATTGTGCTGTTTAAGACTAAGATGCTGGTGCCACAGCCAGTCAAGAAGTTAATCGAGAAGTTAGTCAAGAAGAGGTCCTTCCGTTATTAAACCATTTAACATAATCAAAATCATCATAATATTTTTTGCCAATAATGTTTCTAAATTCAAAAATATGCCCCACACTTAGTTGGCTCTCAAAGCCTCTAATATAGAAGGCGGAATTATAC
>DATMYU010000577.1:0-2191 GCA_035560775.1 Desulfosporosinus sp. | reverse complement strand
CACCTATATCACATAGGTAAAATAGTTTTTCTTCTGGAATCTTTGCAATGACACTAGTGATATTTCTATTAAGAGTCGTCCAATAACTGACAATATCAGACGCTGGTATACTTTGATAATTTTGAACCGCTACCCATGCGTTTTGGTTATAAGGTACAACTACAAAGGGTTGTTTTTCATATTGGATCCTAATAAACCTATGGTGGTTATTTGTAGCGGAATCGCACAGATGCCCTATAATTTCCTTGATTGACCATTTGTTTAATAACTTTGACGAAAATTCTTGTTCTGAAAACTGCCCGACTCTTATTGGAAGTGCTTCGATCAGGTAATTCAATCTTACAATAATTTCTCTCATATTCTCACTTCTCCCCAGCTGATGTTTTCTCTATCTCAAAAGTTATGCGATGAGCTGGTTTATTTCATCCCAACGGTAGCCAAATAGATTACAAACTGTTCCTTTTCATCAAGTCCTAGTATCTGATTCATCTCATCGTCCGCATAGGCGGCTATTGCACAGGTTCCACAATTAATAGATTCGGCGCTTAAGTATAAGTTTTGGCAGACATGTCCCGCATCTAGATACAGATACCTATAACCTCTTTCTCCGTATCTCCAATTCATTCTGTAGGGCACCGCAACCCAAATGAAAGTCACCGCACTCGATTTAACAAAACTCTGGTTCAAGCACGCCTTAGTAATCTTGTCCGCAATATCTTTGTCTAACAAAACGCGAATCAAGCTGTGTTCCAGTACTAAGAATCTATATAACCCTGGAGTAATTCCAGCAACATTATTGATAAGTAAATAAGTTTCAAGCGCATGGCGAGCCCCTGCCGACGGGACATTTCTCAATGTTGCTGTTCCTCGGAAAATTTCTTTGACGCCTTGTGTACACCATAACAGATAAGAAAGTTGATCAACTGTCAATGGTACTTCGGAATAGTCTCTTATGCTTTTTCGTTGTTCAATTATTTTACGAATATCTACAGGCTCATTTATTATTTCACTTGGTTTGGGCAGTTTAATTATAGGTTGCGTCTTGTCGAATTCCAGTTGGATTGGTGGCTGAGGTTTACCTAAATACTGATCGGATGGATCAAGGTTGCCATGCTTTGTTTGTTTAAGAAACTGCTGTCCTATCGAGTCCATTATATCAACTCCTATTATCTTTTACTTTTAAGTCTGCAAGACCCTTCTCTTCTGAAAACCACGGTTAATTTACAACATTAATCAGTTTTTCTTGAATAAATGAGTCAATATTAACGGCCATGAGTTCAATAAGCCTTTGCCTCGACTCAAAACGCCTCCACCCTATATGCGGAGTGAGTATGACGTTTTCCATTTCAAACAAGGGGTTTGTGGATTCCGGCGGTTCTGGGTCCTGAACGTCGAGCGCCGCACCAGCAATTTTCCCATTTTGCAAGGCTTCGATTAAATCGGTTTCTTTGATTATCGATCCCCTAGAAGTGTTTATGATATAAGCCGAAGGCTTCATCAGCTCCACCCTATTCTTATCGATAAGGTGCAATGTGTCGGCAGTGAGGGGGCAATGCAGGGTGACAAAATCGCTCTGTTTGAGCAATTCTTCAAGGGAAACACAGTGTACGTTTGGGTTGCCCCATGCTTTCGGGGTTCGACTGAATGTGAGAATATTCATTCCCAGGACCAGAGCAATTTTTATGACTTCCCTCCCGATAGCCCCGCCACCGCCGATAACTCCCAGTGTTTTGTTTTGCACCTCGAAATGTGGTAACTCTATATGTTGAGTGAAATTATCAACGTTTTTCTGCTTGTTCATGATCTGCCGTTGGATTAATGAGGAACTAAAATTCAAGATATAGGTAATCACGAGATGCGCGACAGCTTCGGTGCTGTAGCTAGGAACGTTGCAGACAGTAATATTCTTTTCCCTTGCGGCAATAATATCGATGTTGTTATAGCCAGTACCAGCTTCACAGATGAGTTTAACGGAGGTCGAAAATTGAGAGATCAAATCCCTCCCTAAAGGTAATTCCTTTGTAATGATTATTGTTTGATCTTTAACTCGTTCTAAAATTTCCATATCGCTGCTCTCAGCGTATTTTGTCAAAGTGGTGAGTTTGTCTATTGGTGAAAAATCAAGTTTGTTGTCAAAGTTCAGTTTTTTTGAATTGAGAAATACTGTATTTACCATAAGTACCCCCTAAAG
>DATMYU010000576.1:0-20923 GCA_035560775.1 Desulfosporosinus sp. | reverse complement strand
ATTTTGCGGAGTATCAGTTGATAATGCAAAAACAAGAGTCTAGAACACTTTCTAGACTCTTGTTTTTGCATACCGGCTTAATCTTTTGTTCTACTTTTAGCAAGCTGCTATCAATGCACCCCGATCTTATCTGGTGGAAACATCCTCTGCACTTCTTCAAAAAGCAGTTCAAATCTCTCCGGATTCTGCAATGCTTTCTGTGCCATCTGATAGGCCTTCTCCACCAGATGCCCATCTCGCGATAGATCAGCAAGGCGCAACTCGGCTAAACCGTGCTGCCTTGTGCCCAATAGTTCTCCCGTCCCCCGCAAGCGCATATCTTCTTCAGCAATTTTAAACCCATCTTCCGTTTGGCAGAGAATATCTAAACGACGACTGTCTTTGTCACCCGTCAACAGAAAACAGTATGACTGTTCACTCCCCCGACCAACTCGCCCTCTGAGTTGATGAAGTTGAGCAAGACCAAACCGTTCTGCCGATTCGATCACCATAACCGTGGCATTCGGGACATTCACTCCGACTTCGACCACAGTCGTTGCAACCAGAATGTCAATATCGCCAGCATGAAACGCTGTCATAATCTCATCTTTTTCTGCGCCCTTCATTCTTCCGTGCAGGAGAGCGACACGACGGTTCGGAAACCTAACTTCTAGGTCCGTGGCACGCTGCGTCGCCGAAATCAGATCCAGTGTTTCTGATTCTTCCACCAATGGACATACGACATAAATTTGCAGGCCAAGATTGATTTGCTCTTCCAGAAATTTTTCCATTTTAGGGCGGGTACGCTCCGTCAATTTGCGGGTAATAATGGGCTTACGCCCAACAGGCATCTCATCAAGCACAGAGAGTTGCAAGTCACCATAGAGTGTTAAGGCCAGCGTCCGTGGAATTGGCGTCGCAGTGAGGACCAAGACATGAGGACACCCTCCTTTATCCTGAAGCAACGAACGCTGCCGTACTCCAAAACGATGTTGTTCATCGGTAACGGCAAGACCTAAAGCTTTAAATACCACAGTTTCTTGAATAAGGGCATGTGTTCCAACAATAACCTGTGCCCGACCGTCCGCGATCATTGTCAATGTTTCCTCCCGCGCACTTTTTTTCTGACTACCCAACAAACAAACAACTGAAATTCCCATAGGGCTGAATATTTTCTCCAGCGAATGGAAATGTTGTACCGCCAATATCTCTGTAGGAGCCATCATTGCGCCTTGATAACCTGAACCCACCGCGCGCAACAGAGCAGCCATAGCTACCGCGGTCTTACCGGATCCGACATCCCCTTGGACCAATCTAGCCATCCCTTGTGGCTTGGCCAGATCTTGAAATATCTCTTGGATCACGCGCTGTTGAGCTGTGGTCAGTCGAAAGGGCAAGGCCTTGTAAAAGCTTTGGATCTCTTTCTCTCCGCCTATAAGTATAGGGCTGCCCAGTCGCACCATGCCCTGACGAAACCCCGCAACTCCTAATTGTAATAGGAGAATCTCTTCCCAAACCAATCGATTCCTCGCCTGAGACAGACTGGTATAATTTTCCGGAAAATGAATCTCTCGATGGGCGCGGGATCGCTCCATCCATCCCAGCAATTCTTCTTGGGGTAGGATCTCATGAAAAGCTCCCTCGACCTGACCTAAAACACTTTGCATTAAGCTGCGTATTACTTTTGAAGATAGGCGCGCTGTTTCTGAATAAACCGGTAAAATGGTTTGCGAACCCAGGTCAGGGACATCCGAGTCACCATTCACACTGACCTTTTCGATATCGGTGGCCAAAATTTCCGGGACCTGTTGCTGCCAGCGGACCTTTCCTGTGACAACAACTTGCGTCCCTATTGGATATTGTTTGAGAATGTGAATTTGGTTAAACCATGTTGCCGTAAATAAGCGCCCTTCCTGCTCGATACTCAACTTAACCACTTTTAGCTTGCCATTTGTCACATGCCCTGCTACCACTTTTCCCGCAATCGTTGCCACTTCTCCGTCTTTCAACTCCGCAATCGTTTGCTTGCGACGATCTTCATACCGGCGAGGGTAGTAAATAAGCAAGTCTTCTACATTATGGATTCCAAGCTTTTCAAGTTGCTTGGCTCTTTCCGGACCAACCCCTTTTAAGTATTGTAAAGGCCTAGAGCGCAAGGAAGTAGTAGTAGTTGATCCCGTCAAAGCTCTTATAGGTATTTCTTGGCTTTTCATTTCGTGAGCTGAATAATGTGTTGTATGTATTTCTTTAGTTTCTTTAGGCTCCGGAGGTACTTCCTGTTCACTCGGTATTTCTTGTTTCTTTGGTAGGCTTAAATCTCTATCGAAAGATTCACTCTGTGGTATGATGTTTTGAGCTTCAAGCGTCACTTCTTGCAAAAACCGGTGCAGTTCCGAAAAGGCCTCTCTTCGTCGAAGCGGGCTCCAAGTTGGATATCCTTGAGCTAACGAACGTATCAAGTCCATGTCTTTACTGGGAAATAGTTGTTCAAGTCTAGGAATTATCCCGCGTAGAAAAGCGTTAAAACCGCCCAAAACACCGGTATTTACAAACCCCTGTTTTTCTTCGGCCAAGAGAGCCCTAGTAATATTATTTAAGACGAGTTGCACTTGAGTGACCGTCATAGAAAATCAACCTGTATTCGTCGTCCCGTTGGCGTAACTGCAAGACCGCCTTGTGCTGTTTCCTTCAAAGCGCACGGCATTTGTTTACCGATATTACCCATAGCATCAATAACCTCGTCAATCGGAATTGCGCTCTCCACCCCCGAAAGTGCCATTTCCGCCGCCACTAAAGCGATCATAGCTCCAGTCGCATTTCGTTTGACACAGGGCACCTCAACAAGCCCCGCTACAGGGTCACAGACTAAACCCAGCATTGACTTCATGGCGATGGCTGCGGCGTCTGCAGTCTGTCTCGGCGATCCTCCGGCTAATTCTACCGCAGCTGCTGCAGCCATCGCCGCTGCTGAGCCAATTTCGGCCTGACAACCTCCCTCAGCTCCAGAAACGCTCGCTCGTTCCGCAATGATTATCCCTAACCCCGCGGCGGTAAAAAGGGCAAGTAATAGCTCATGCTCTGAGACTTGACGGGCAGCTTCGATCGTAAACAAAACAGCTGGTAGTACCCCACAAGAACCCGCTGTTGGTGCAGCAACAATTTTCCCCATACAAGCATTGACTTCGGCTACAGCGAGGGCCCTTGCAATCGCACCGCTCATTTGATCTCCTATCAGGCTCTCTCCCCTTTTCCGGCGTTCCTCAACCTTTTCTGCGTCCCCTCCTACCAGACCTGATAAAGAACGACGTTTCGAGGTAAGACCGGCTTCCACGGACTCTCGCATCGCTTTTAAGTTTGTGTTCATACGTTGAAAAAGCACTTGCTCTGATTGTTCTAATTCTTCCATCTGGTTTTGGAGTATGATTTCGCTGATTTTTAGCCCTTTGGTTTCAGCCTCAATAACCCAATCTTCGTAGGCGCTCATGCTGCTTTCCTCCTATTTACAACTGCTCAATAGCCAAGACCTGATAGATTCTTGGTAGTTTTCGCATTAGATCAAGGCTGGCATCATCAATTTTTTGATCTGTCTCCAAAATCATCAAGGCTCGAGCTCCCCTCTTTTCACGAGAAACCAGCATTCGGGCAATGTTGATCTGGGCAGTTGTCAGGAGAAGCGTCACTTGCGCTACAACTCCCGGGAGATCTTGATGCAGGATAACTAAGGTGGGATAGTCCCCCCTTATTTCTACATGAAAATCATTGATCTCCCGAATGACAATTGATCCTCCCCCGATGGACGACCCGACCACCACAACATGGCCTCCATTCTTGCCCAATAAATCAAACTTCACGGTGTTTGGATGGACATCTCCCAGGTCTGCAGTCTGAAAACTTAAGCTTAATCCACATTCCTTCGCGATCATAAGAGACGTTGGTATACGTTCGTCATCTGGGGCCATACCTAAGAGTCCAGCTACTAACGCTAAGTCTGTCCCATGCCCCTTCCCCGTTTTTGCAAAAGAACCGTGCAACAAAACCGTCCCTTGGATCGGCTCTTCACCTAATATCCTTCTAGCCATCGCACCCAGACGCACAGCCCCGGCCGTGTGTGAACTGGAAGGACCAACCATGATCGGACCCAAAAGATCAAATACATTACTCTTGCCCATAGTACACCTCCTTTTAAAGAAAACTTGGCTGGCGCCGGCGGCCGCCTAGTTGCGCTTATACTACCCGAATTATGCCGCCTTAAAGCTTATACTTTCTGCCCTGAGAATAACTCATTTTCATTCATCATTGGTGCTGCTTAAGCGGCATGAGGGTTGACTGGTATAAAAAAGCCTCCGGAGATTCCGGAGGATAACCTATTCCACACCAAAAATATAATAGTAGAGTGGCTGCCTACCGGGATGAACCTCTACTTCGACGCTCGGATTTACTTCGCCAAGCCAATTCTTGAGACGTTCAACCTCTTCTTGTTTTGTTTCTTCGCCATAGAATATGGTCAATAAATCATGAGTTTGCCACTCCATTTTCTCCAACGTTGCCTGCGCGACTTCAAGTAACGTTTGGCCTGTAGTGACAATCACATCTTCTACCAAGCCCAGGATATCCCCAGCCGAAATATCTATTGTCCCATACTGGGAGTCACGGACCGAATAAGTTACTTCTCCAGAACGAACTTGGCCAAGCGCTCGCTCCATATTATTTATATTATCCTCCACTTCTGCTTCAGTATTAAAGTTCAGTAGAGCAGAGATCCCTTGGGGTATCGATTTACTAGCTATCACATAGACTTCACGATCCTGTACAATATCTTTAACTTGACTAGCGGCCATAACAATATTACCATTATTCGGTAAGATATAAATATGACGTGCAGGAACCTTGCAAACGGCTTCAGCAAGGTCCTCCGTACTAGGATTCATGGTTTGACCACCATACACAACTTCATCGGCCCCTAAACTTTTAAAAATATCTCCGATTCCTTGCCCCATTGCAACAGCAACCACACCGAACTCTTGCAACGGTTGCACTTCGCCTTTATTGTTGACATTATTTTGTATTTGATCGCTCGGTTCCGCTTTCATTGCGTGGGCCATATTCTCGTTTTGCTCTAACATATTATGAATTTGGACTTTGTGGAGTGAACCCCACTGTAACGCATAATCTAATATCTTACCTGGGTTTTTAACGTGTATATGGATCTTCACCACTTCGGGTGTTCCTACCACCAATAAGCTATCCCCGCGGTTTTTCAAATCCTGTTGCATCTGTTCAAGACGCAAATCGGTTCCCTTGACTAAAAATTCCGTGCAATAAGGATAGTCTAGTTTTTCGATATGCATGAATTCATGATTGTTTTCTGGTAATTTTTGTACAGGTGAAGTTGGCTTTTCCCACTGTTCAACTTGAGTATCAGCCTTGATCGCTTCTCCAGTTAAAGCAGCAATCCATCCGCCTAAAATAATAAGAAACCCTTGTCCTCCGGCATCAACCACTCCTGCCTGTTTCAACGCTGGCAACAAATCTGGGGTTTTCGCCAAGGACTCCTGTCCTTTCCGTTGCGCTTCTTGAAGCGTTTCAAGAAGCGACCCTCCCCGTTTGGCTCTGGTCAATGCGCCCAGCGCGGTTTCTCTCGAAACTGTTAGGATCGTGCCTTCGACAGGTTTCATAACAGCTTTGTACGCCGTATCCACCCCAACTTGCATAGCCTGCGCTACTTGCCCAGGATTTGCCGTTTGCACTCCTTCAAATCCTTTGGCAATCCCCCGTAAGAGTTGTGAGAGAATAACGCCCGAGTTCCCGCGAGCACCCATTAAGGAGCCCATCGAGGCCGCTGCAGACACTTCGCTAATGGAGTTGCCAGCTTTTTCTGAATCCCTCGCCGCGGCTTGAATGGTTAAAAACATGTTCGTTCCTGTATCTCCATCGGGCACCGGAAAAACGTTCAGGGCATCAACTTCGTGCTTTCTTTGTTCTAAAGCCTGCGCACCTGCAACCATCATTTGTTTGTAAAGTTGTCCGTTCAAAACATTTATAATGTTCGTCGCTGGCCTCAAAACCGTACCTCCTACTCTTTCTCTTATACCATTCAGAAAGTATACGTTTCGGGTGGCATAAGTGCAACTAGGCAGCCACCTTCGCTGAGGCTGACAGAATGACTAATACGTGCGAAGACAGTGTCTTCGTGGGCGCCAGCCAAGTTTTCTTTACACTACTCTATAATGCGTACTCCTTGAACGTTCACATTCACTTGGGACACGTTCAAGCCCGTTAGCTTCTCTGTAGTATACCGGACGCGTTCCATGACACTAGCTGCAACTTCAGAAATTCTAACACCATACCCAACAACTATATAGAGATCAATCACCACTTCATTACCGTTAATAGAAACCACCACGCCACGAGCCAAATTTTCCCGACCTAGCAAGTCAGCAAAACCATCCGTAATTTTACGTGATGCCATACCCACCAAGCCGTAGCACTCAACTGCTGTAGCACCTGCAATCGCAGAAATGACTTCTTCAGAAATATCAATTCTTCCTAAACTATTTATAATTTCTTTTCCCATGAAAAGGATCCACTCCTTCCTAATCGTCCACTTGACACTATTCTATTCTATCAAGGAAATTAAAAATGATCAAAGAAAACACAGTCATTTATAAAGAAAACTTGGCTGGCGCCCACGAAGACACTGTCTTCGCACGTATTAGCCTTCTTGCAGACACTATTCGCACGTATTACTCATTCTGTCAGCCGCAGGCGCAGGCGGCCGCCTAGCACCACCCGAATTACGCTACGTAAGAATTATACTTTCTGCCCTGGAATAAGCATTATTTCATTCATTAGTGCTGCCGCCTAAGCAGCATGGAAGTCTGTATAGGTATCGTAAACTAACTTCAAAAGGAAAGTCTATTCTGAATTCTGAAAATTAACTGAGAAGGCCTTGCCAACCCAGCATACTTTTGATAGAATATATAAGTGTCATTTCAGTTGCAAAGGAGGTTTAAGAGCATGGCTAATATATGTGCAATTTGCGCCAAAGGGGTCACTACAGGAAACCAAGTCAGCCACTCTCATATACGGACAAAACGAACTTGGAAACCAAACTTGCAACGCGTTCATGCAATTGTGAACGGTACTCCTGCCCGAATTAAAGTTTGCACCAGATGCTTACGTTCCGGCAAAGTCCAGCGCGCTAGCTAATGAATCAAAAGCCCGACATTTTGCCGGGCTTTTTTTCATTTACCCACATTTCCTTCCCACGTCGTTTCCAGCCTCGATGGTATTAACTTGCAAAGCCAAACCATCCAGCAGAGTCGCGTCAATCGCACTTATATTACGAAGCGATAGCATGGCAAGGTTCACATTCAGAATAACCCAGAGGTTTTGCCTAAGCTCGCTTTGTAATATAAGCGTGATAGCAACATCGCTGTGGTTTGGCGTGCAATTAACACCGTCCATAAATCTGCTGAAGCTCTTCCAAATCAAATCGATAATGTTCGTTGCAAAAATGGCAAACCAGCTCGGCTTTTCCGTCCGAGATCAGGTCTGCTATTTCTTTTTTGCCTATTGATACCAAGGTATCCGTCATGCGTTCCTTTGAACAGGTACAAGAAAAATTAACAGCGCGGCGTTCCAAGACATGATGAGGAAGTTGGCCCATCAGATGATCCAGTAACTCGTCCATATTCTGGCTCTTGGCGGCCAGCTCGCTAATTCCTGTCCTCAACTGCCCAATCTGGGTTTCGATAGCTTGGATATCCCTTTCCGTCGCTCCAGGTAACGGTTGAATCAAAAAACCTGCTGCCCCGGCAACATGATAATCCGTTTCAACCATCACCCCGAGAAGCAGGGCTGAAGGAATCTGTTCAGACGTCAACAAATAATGCACGAGATCTTCTGCAACCTCGCCACTAACCATTGGAACCATTCCTGTATAGACTTCACCATTTTGCAAACTCCGACTGACAGCCAACTCACCAAGTCCGACCGCTGTTGCCACGTCAAGTTTCCCAGAGTCCTTTAACGGCAGATCCACCAAAGGTTCCCTAACATAACCACGAACTTCACCCTGAGCATTAGCTACAGCAACAACCCCCTCTAAAGGGCCGTCACCCAGTAATCGCAAGGTGATACTCTCTTCCCCCTTGAGCGAACTAGCTAAGATAAGTGCTCCCGTCATCAAGCGACCTAAAGCCGCCGTAGCAACCGGTGACATTCCGTGCCGCTTACGAGCCTCCTCAACCGTATCCGTTGTCCTCACAACAACCCAGCGCGCCATCCCCTCCAGCATCGTTCCAATCCATAATTCATCCTGTTGCATAATCGTCTTCCTTTATCCAAATCTTATTATTCCTAGCCCAAGTCGTTTCTGCCCAAATGGTCCCCTAGCCCCAGGATGGTGTGATGTTGCGGAGCGAACCCATTCAGCAGAGTCGCGTCAATCGCGCTAGATTACGAAGCGCCAGCGTGGCAAGGTTTACATTCAGAATATCCCAGAGGTTTTGCCAAAGCTCGCTTCGTAATCTAGCGTGATAGCGACGGCGCTGTGGTTTGGCGTGCAATTAACACCATCAACACCCATCCCTCGTGAATCTGGATCACAGCTTTCTCTCCCAGAAACACATTGCTTACCCCACGCGGGGATTCCTGAAGTAGTACTTCCTGCTTAAGCGGATAGTATAGCCCCTCGGTTGTAACGACCGCTTTTTCTGAAAGAGCGATCAAGGAAATTATCTGCCCAAGTGACGCCCTGATCTCTTCGCGACCTCGAATGATCCACATCTCATGCTCGGGATCGACTAAATGAATCCGGTACCCTTTCCGAGCATAAGCCAGCAGGAGCGCTAAGTTACCCAAAAAATGATCTATTCGTTTTCCAGTCGCCCCATACAGCCAAATATTCTGTTCACCAACAAGACAAGCCTGTTCTGCAGCCCGTGCAAGCGCCAATTCTAGATCCGTCTCATCTTTTTCACAAGCATAACGCTCAATGACGCATCCCGTATCTTCACATTGGCTTAAGTTCTCCGGTAAAATCGAATCCAAATCCCCGATTAGAAGGTCAGGCAAACGTCCAGATAGGGCGGCAAAGTTCGCGCCCCCATCTGCACAGATCAAGAAATCAACCTCTTTCAGGACTTGTTTTCCCCATTCCAAATTCCACGCACCATTTGCCAAGACTGCAATTTTACTCACGCTTCAGAGAGCCCGCTGCTTGACGAAGCTTTTCCACCGCTAGCTTGGGGTCAGGCTGAGCAAAAACGGCGGCCCCGGCCACCAAAATATGAGCCCCCGCTTTTACTGCCGCGGACGCCGTTTCTAAATTAATGCCCCCATCCACTTCAATCTGGCAATCGGATTGCAGCTGATCAAGATGGCGGTGAAGGACCTGGATCTTAGGGATAACGTTGGGTATGAATTTTTGTCCTCCGAATCCAGGGTTGACTGTCATCAATAGCACCATATCTAAATCTTCTAGAATATATTTTAGTCCATCGAGCGGAGTCGCGGGATTGAGTGCAATTCCAACGGTCATCCCCTGTTCTTTGATCAGTTGAATCACGCGGTGCACGTGGAGGGAGGTCTCTAAATGAAAGGTGATATGATCCGCACCAGCAGCAGCAAAATCCGCAATGAAAAGCTCCGGTTCTTCGACCATCAGATGGACATCAAAACGCATACTTGAATGGGCCCTTAGGGATTTAACCAAAGCCGGCCCAAATGTAAGATTCGGGACGAAGTGCCCATCCATAACATCGATATGCAAGACTTCTGCACCAGCATCCTCAACCAAACGCACCTGTTCTCCTAGGCGAGAAAAATCGGCGGACAAAATAGAGGGGGCAATCTGAATCAAATTAATATCTCCTCTCAGCTTCAATGACCTCTTTTAGGAATACTAAGTAGTGTTCATAACGAACAGCCGAAATTTCTCCGCTTTCCAGGGCTGCTTTAATCGCACAATTCGGTTCTTTATCATGGAGGCAACTGCTAAAACGACACTCGCGACGACGAGCAACAAATTCCGGAAAACAGTCTGCTAACTCCGCGCGTTTCATAGTTGGCATAAAGAGGGAAGAGAAACCCGGCGTGTCCGCCACCAGCCCTCCGGCACAGACCATCAATTCAACATGACGCGTAGTGTGGCGACCGCGCTTAGACTTCAGGCTTATTTCCCCGGTCTTCAGTTTCTTTCCTGGCGATAAGGCATTGAAGAGACTAGATTTTCCGGAGCCAGAAGGCCCAGCCAGCACACTGATCTTCTCCGTTAACCGATCACTGACTTCCTCTATCCCCTGACCTGTTTCATTGGAGACTTCAAACACAGTATATCCTATTTGGCGGTATACATCCGTTATTGCATGCTCCTCAGAGCCGCTAGTTAAAGCAGCTTCCTTGAATTCATCCAATTTGGTGAAGACCAAGATAGGCTCAATTTCCGCGTCCGTCACTTGGATCAACAGACGATCCAAAAGATTTAGATCCGGCTTAGGAGAGGTCATGGCAAAGACCAGAATAGCCTGATCTACATTGGCAATCGCAGGACGACTTAAAGCATTACGCCGTAGCTTAACCTCCTCAATCGTCGCCTTGTTCTCCTCTTCCGGCAAAATTTTCACCCGGTCTCCGGGCAAAAAATCCTGATCTTTAACACGAAAGCGACCGCGCAGGGAGCATTCCCATACTCGCTCCTCTGCATAGACATAATAAAATCCGCCATATCCTTTGAGTAAGACTCCTTCGATCATAAATATTCCTCACTAATCATCTTCTTGGCAATAATCACTTGAATTCAATGCTTACCGTGGATTTTGACTTTACCGTTTTTTGATACGACACCTACGACCTGGGCAAGAATTGCCTTTGTCTCATCTGCTAGCGGCCCAAGTCCACTCGAAACAACCATCGTAACCTCATCCCCTTGTTGGACAGATTCTCCCGGATTCGGAGTCGTTCTCTTCACCACATCGACTGGGAATGTTGCAGACTCCTCGTTTTCTACCTTAACAACCAGGTTATTATCGACAAGAATGGCTTTCGCTTCAGAGGATGTCTTGCCGATCACATTGGGCATAAAGATTTTATCTGGCCCAGAACTTATAGTTAAATGAATAAACCCGTTTTTTGGCCAAGAAATATTCGCCCCAGGGCTTTGTGAAAGTACAGCACCTTTAGGCACATTTGGACTGGGCTTAGTCTCAAAAGTTGGCGTTGCCTTAAATCCTGCTTTCTGAAACTGGATCGTTGCATCTTCTTTAGACAGTTGCCCGGTAGTCACGTCCGGGGCTACTTTGTATTCAGGACCCTTGCTCACCACAATTTTAATCTGGCGATCAACTTTAACCGTTAAATTCGGATTAGGATCCTGAGCCATAATAAGATCTTTGGCCACTTTATCATCAAACTCGTAAGTGATATCTCCCTCATTAAGCTTCAGCTTGGCCAATTTAATATAGTCTACTGCCACAGCTTTAGTCATTCCGACTACATTAGGGACCGTTGTTGTTCCTTTCGCAACATAGGTCCAAAATGCCATCCCTAAAGCAAGCATGAGGAGAAGCAACATTCCTCCCACAATCCATTTCCAACGGTTCTTGTTTTTAAGCTTAGCGGGTGGAGGATTATTCTCTTCAGAATCTTTTACCATGATCGGCGCCAGAATATCGCCCATTCCTTTATGAGTCTGAGTTGCTTCTGAATCAAAGGCTTCAGGAATTTTCAAGCGAGAAATCGGCCGTCCAGCTTGGATATGATCCAGATCCTCGAGAAGATCTTTAGCCGATAAATACCGTTGTTCAGGCGACTTAGCAATTGCCCGCATGACGACAGCTTCAAGTTCCTTATCAATTTTCGGATTGAGCTTACTTGGCAAAATGGGCTGTTCCTGTAGGTGTTTTAGCGCAATGGCAATCGGAGTTTCGCCGTCATAGGGAACTTTACCCGTGAGCAATTCATAGAGCACGATCCCTAAAGAATAAATATCCGATTGCTCATTACTTTGTAGCCCTTTGGCCTGTTCAGGTGACAAGTAATGAACCGAACCGATGATATCTCCGGTGTGGGTCACAGTTGCCGAAGATACGGCCCGCGCAATGCCAAAGTCCGTGACCTTAGCGTGTCCATCGGCTGTCACTAAAATATTGTGCGGTTTAATATCTCTATGAATAATATGGTGTTGATGGGCATTTTGAATACCCCCGGTGATTTGCTGAGCAAGGTTAATGGCTTGGTCCGTGGACAGAGGAGCATATTCCCGGATGATTTCCTTGAGATTGCGGCCTTCCACATATTCCATAACAATATACTCGGTATCCTCTTCTTTACCCACATCATAAACTGAGACAATGTTGGGATGAGACAAACTTGCTGCTGACTGGGCTTCCCTTCGAAAACGGCGAATAAAGTCTTCATCTGTGACAAACTGCTCCCGGAGCACCTTGATCGTCACTACACGATTCAGTAGAAGATCCTTAGCCTTATACACAATTGCCATACCGCCAGCACCGATTCGCTCCAAGACCTCATATCGTCCCCCGAAGATTTTACTCACTATTTTTCACCTACTTTCTGGCTCAATGCTTCTTGCATGATTTGTCGCGCGATCGGAGCCGCCGACCCTCCACCTGTTCCGCCATGTTCCACCATAACAGCTACTGCAATCCGTGGAGCCTCAGCTGGCGCAAATGCAATATACCAGCCATGTGTCGGGACATCTCCCCCTGGTTCAGCTGAACCAGTTTTGCCTGCAACCTGAACATCGGGCAACGCCCCTGGGGCAGCCGTTCCATCGTTCACGGCTGTTACCATTGCACTCGTGATTTTATCCGCTTCTTCTTTAGAAAGTGCAGTCAGCCAAGGTTGTGGTTTTTGTTCAAATATAACAGTTTGAGAGGGATCTAGGACACGTTCAACAAGATGCGGAGTCATAATAACCCCCTGGTTTGCGATACCGGCTGCTATCAACGCCATATGAAATGGTGAGACTAAAACCTCTCCTTGACCAAAAGCACTGGCAGCGAGAAGATTTGTCGTCAACTTCGCAGGAAGTTTCTCTGCTTTCGTAATTGAGCTCGTTGGGACATCAAGTTCCAAAGGAATTTTTTGCCCAAAACCGAAGCCTTTGACTGCGGCAAGAAAATTTTTATCCCCCGCCTGTACCCCGAACGTCGCAAAGTACGCGTTACAAGAATTAGCTAAAGCCATATTATAGTTCACCCAGCCAAATGCTCTGCCATTTTGTTCGTTAATCGTTTGTCCATTAATAATTGCCGATCCTGTACTATTATACAGATCAGTGGTATTTATCCCGCTTCGGAATAGGGCGGCAGACGTGACCACCTTCATGACTGATCCTGGAGGAAAGAGGGAAAAAGCACGATTTTCAAGCGGCCTTTCCTCTTTCCGACTAATGATATCATTCCAGTTCTGCTCAAGGTTAGTGGGATCATAACTGGGTTGGCTCACCAAGGCCAACACTTCACCGGTCTGAGGATTGATAGCCACGGCTGCCCCCATTTTTCCTTTGAGCGCGTCATCTGCAACGCTCTGTAAACGTGAATCCAAGGTGAGCACCACGTCATCCCCAGGGCGGGGAAGGGCGAAGAGCTGCTGTACTACTTGGGTGGGCGTTGCATTCTTAATTCCCAGTAACCAATCTGCCGTGCTTCCTTCGAGACCGTGGGCACCAAGTTTTACTGTCGAATAACCGAGTAGGGGCTCAAATAATTCCCCTTTCGGATACTCACGTACATTCTTTCCTTTAGAAATTTGAGTTTGTGCAATAATTTCGCCGTTTCGGTCGAAAATTCCTCCCCGAGTCACGCGGCTTTCCATAAGAATTAAACGACGATTAGCGGGATTTTCCAGCAACGTATCCGCCTTAACAACCTGCCAATAGACCAAACCAAGACTCAGAACAAAAAAACTAAAGGCCATACCAAGTGCTACTCGACGTACCCCTCGCATTATGTTTCATACTCCAATATACAACACAAGGCTGTAAAATTATCTGGTGCACCCCGTTTAAGTGTAAGCAGTCGTAATTTCTCAAATTTTTCTTCCCAGCAAGCTTGGGTCAGGAATTCTTCAGCTATTTCCTGATCACTAATCAAATTGGAAAATCCATCAGTGCACAAAAGGAAAACATCTCCGGTTTGAAGACCTATACTCCTGCAATCCAGTTCAATTTCCGCGTCTGCTCCCACTGCACGCATCAGCACGTGCCGCTGAGGATGATTTTCAGCTTCTTCGAGGGAGATCTGTCCTAACCGTACAAGTTCACCTACCAACGAGTGATCTGTTGTCAAGGGAGTTAACACCTCATTGCGCCACAGATAAGCGCGACTGTCTCCAACATGAGCAATAACGACCGTCTTGTTGCGCACCAGCAAAACAGTCAGAGTGGTTCCCATCCCTGCCTTTTCCGGCTCCGTTGTTGAGGATTGATAAACAACCCGATTCGCTTGAACAAAGGCTTCAGCCAACCCACGTTCCAAGGCCTGACCTTCAACATCACCAAGACACGCAACCAATTTCTCCAGTTCCTGCAATGCAGTTGAAGAAGCCACTTCTCCCGCGCGGTGCCCCCCCATTCCGTCGGCCACAGCATAAAGACCTTGCGTTGGTAACACTAGAAAAGAATCCTCATTATTTTTACGAATACACCCTTTTTCACTAAAGCTTAGCACTCTCATTCCTTTTGCCACCTCGAGTATTGGAAGGTGATACTTCCAATTTTCACATAGTCCCCAACAACCATTTGTACCGGAGAATGGATTTGCTCGCCATTGACCCAGGTTCCATTCGTACTTCCTAGGTCTTCCACAATGGTCTGTCCCTTTTGCAACCGAAAAACAGCATGTTCAATGGATGCAAAATGATCCGGTAAAACAATATCATTGTGCTTGCCACGCCCCAAACGCAGCCCTTTTTCGTCCACTCGGAAAACACTTCCTCTCGAAAGCGCTTCTGCCCCAGTTAGTACCTCTAAGCGTCCATATTCATTAGTCGGACGTTGGAAAATCCCTTTCATTTGGAGATCCGCCATAAGTGCCGTAAAAATGCGAAATATGAACAGATAGATCAGCGCGACAAAAGCTAGCCGTCCAATGACTAATACAAATTGCATACAATCCTCCTAGTCGGAAATCAGAAGCTAGAAGCTAGAAGCTAGAAGCCAGAAACCAGAAACCAGAATCTTAAATCCACAAGCTTTCCAGTTTAAGTTCACGGCAGAAGTGATTTTTTTATCACCATCACACTTTGTCCGATTTGAATACGGTCCCCGGGAACAGCCTTCAGATGCGTAATTCTCTGGCCATTAACAAATGAACCGTTGGTACTTCCCAAATCGTCCAACCACCAGCCGTTCTCCCCAGGCGCAATCTTCAGATGCCGGCGCGAAACCTCAGGGTCCTGTAGGACCAGTTCACATTGCCCGTGTCGACCAATGAACACCTCTTCATCCTGCAGTGAAAACGACTGGCCTTTGTCTAGTCCTTCTATAATTTCGAGAAAGTAATGAGAATTCCTTCCTTTCACTTCCTTAACCGGTAAGTTTGCCTTAATACTTTCTCGAAAGATCGTTGTATTTTCGCGCCAATCTGATTCACGAACGTTATCCTTATCTTCTTCGTCTCCCCAGTCTACATCAATAGAGTCATCGAAATCAACTTCAACAACCATTACCCTGGGACTCACAGTCTCATCCGCATGCAACTCAATGGCCGGTTTCGTTAAAAACGTATATCCGTTCCGCTGCGCTTCCGCAACTAAATACTTCGAGAGTTCAATGAGAAACACATCCCCAAAACTAGCCAATGGCCCCCAATCACTTGAATGAAGATAAACACGATAGATATTCGGTACGTACACCTGTGAAATACTGACCTGCTTATTTTTAAGCATCGCCTTGACAAGTTCCTTAGCAATTTCCACTGGTTGAAGGCGGGCACCACCTTTTTTGAAAGCCCCAGTAAATAGAAATTCAGCCATCCCTTCAAATCGGGCCAATAGGCTCATTATAACTCACCCTCCCACTGTCGACGAAGTTGACCGCAAGCTGCGTCAATATCCGTACCTCGTTCCTCACGTGAAGAAACAGAAATTCCGGCATCTTCTAACACCTGGGCAAACCTTCTCATGAGTTCTGGACTGGGACGCTCCAAACCGGTTCCTGCCACAGGATTAACCGGAATTAAATTGACATGTCCAAACTGTCCCTTTAATAATCTGACAAGAGCTTCAGCATCCTCCCGTCTCGCGTTCTCCAAGGTCAAGGCAACCTCAAAGGTGATACGACGGTGCGTGATTTGTGTATACTCTTGGCAAGCCTCCATAAGCTGCTTCAGTGGATAACGACGATTCATCGGAATCAAATCATTTCTCACGTCGTCCTGTGCTGCATGAAGAGATACAGCAAGACCTATCTGGGGGTTATCTTTAGCCAATTGAATAATCTGAGGCACAACTCCACAGGTTGAAATCGTCATCCGCCGCATGCCAATATTTAGACCCTGTCCATGATTCAAAAGTAGGATGGCCTGGAGAACCCGATCATAATTGAGCAGAGGCTCCCCCATTCCCATAAAGACAATGTTGGTCACCTGGAAATCAGGATCTTCTTGACGAACATAGTGGGTAATATCCAAAACTTGGCCCACTATCTCAGCGACACTTAGGTTCCTCCGAAACCCTTCCAATCCAGTAGCACAAAATGAGCAGCCCACCGCACACCCAACTTGAGTGGAAACACAAACCGTATGACGATCCCTTGACCTCGTCTTCGCATAATCCATTAAAACACACTCAATCATCTCGCCATCTTCAAGTCGGAACAAATACTTACACGTACCGTCTTTAGAACGTTGTTCGCGCACGCGTTCCAAAGGATACAAATGTACATGGGAGCTTAATGTTTGCCGGTCACCCTTCCCAATATTTTTCATTTCGTCCCAAGAGCGCACTGCTTTTTGCTGCACCCATTGGAACAACTGGATCGCCCTAAACCGCTTTAACCCCATACCACTACAGATCTCTATCAATTCTTCCTCTGAGCAACCACGCAATTCAATACTTTCCATACTTTTTATTATTCACCCAATTCATTCCAGTTAAACTTCCCTGTAAAGAAAACTTGGCTGGCGCCCGAAGACACTGTCTTCGCACGTGTTATCCTTCTTGTTAGCCTTCAGGCGCAGGCGGCTGCTTAGTTGCACTTATACCACCCGAATTATGCTACTCGAAAATTATACTTTCAGTGTAGGTATAAAGAAAGCTCAATTTATACTTTCTAATCTAGTACGTCGGAATTTCGCCACGAAAAATCCGTCCATCCCATGGCGATGCGGTAAAAGTTGAAGCATTCCTTTACTCGCTTGTCGAATATCTCGCGAATCCTCAAGGGCAAAGGGCAAGGACTCCAGCAGATTGACTGGCTCAAATTCGGGATGCGCGGAGCGAAACGTCTTGACCAATTCAAAGTTTTCTTCTGGTTCGATCGTACAGGTCGAGTAGATTAAGTCCCCGCCAACTTCAACACAAGACGCTGCTCGTTCCAAAATGGCTAGCTGAAGAAGAGGCAACTCCAATAGATCTTGTTCCTCTTTCCGCCAACGCAGATCCGCTCTACGTCGAATAACGCCTAATCCGGAGCAAGGAGCGTCGACCAACACACGTTGTTGAGAGCCAATCTTTACGCCAGGCAAATCCCGGGCATCACCCAACTGAGATTGGATTATTGTAACACCCAATCTTGAGGCTAACTGGTCAATGAGTTCGAGTTTATGGGGATGGATATCAAACGCTTGAATTTCTCCCTCATCGTGCATCATCTGGGCAAAATGCGTGGTTTTACCCCCAGGGGCACTACAAGCATCCAAGACACGTTGTCCTGGCTTGGGGCCTACCACATGGGCAACAAGTTGGGAACTTTCATCTTGAACCGTAAAGAGTCCCTCCCGAAAACTCTCTAGCCGATCTATAGCCCCAAAATGTTGGATCCTTAGACTTTCTGGAATTCGGGTTCCTGGTTCGACTATAATTTCTTCCTGGATGAGACGATCCATTAAGTCTTCACGTGAGATCTTTAGCGTGTTCGTCCTGATCCAAGTGTGAGCCGGCTCATTATTGGCTTGACACAAGGCTTCCGTTTCTTCCCTGCCCCAGCGTTTTAGCCAGCGTTGAATCATCCATTCGGGGTGAGAATAGCGCACTGAAAGATAACGCACTGTTTGGCGTTTCGCATCCGGCCAAGGGAAATCCCAAGCCTTATTCATAACCTTGCGCAAGACGACATTCACCAAGCCTGTAAATTTAGGGAACGGCTTCGCTAATTCCACGCTTTCATTGACCGCAACTGCGTCCGGAACTTTATCCACAAAAAGCAATTGAAAAGCACCAATTCGCAAAATAGATCGAACTTCATGCGGTAGGGCTGACATCGGTTTCGTTAAATACAATCGCAGTGCATAATCCAAGGTTAAACGGTGTTTAAGCGCACCATTAACCAATAACGTCACAAACTGGCGGTCTCTGGAATCCGTTAGCCTAGCAATATTTCGCTGTAGTAAGAGATTGGCATAAGACCCTTCAACTTCGACCCGTGTCAATATTTGAACTGCCATCCCTCGAGCTGTTTCTTTAATCATCGCTTCTTCCCCGTGCAATCAAGATAAAACGTGCTAACGTAAGCACCGCAGCCAAGGCTGCAGCCACATAAGTTAAAGCTGCGGCATTCAGCACAGAACGCGCACCGCGCAGTTCCTCGCCTCCAAGCATTTGCCCCTCCTGTAAAAGTACCAATGCCCTATGACTGGCATTGTATTCCACCGGGAGGGTAATTATCTGAAAAAGCACAGCAAATGCAAAAACAAAAATTCCTACCTGAAGGAGCCAGCCAACACTCGGCATAAAAAGACCCACCATGATCAAAATCGGTCCAGCCCCGCTGCCAAGGTTCGCGACAGGGACAAAGGACGACCTAAGTTGCAATGGGAAATACCCTGACGCATGTTGTAGTGCATGCCCGGTTTCATGAGCAGCAACCGCCACGGAAGAAAGTGAGTTACCCTGATAGACGTCTTCACTGAGATTAATGACCCTGGTACGAGGATCATAATGGTCAGTTAGCCGCCCTCCAACTCGCTCGACCCGAACATCATAGAGTCCGTTACTATTCAGGAGTGCCCGAGCAGTCTGAGCCCCTGTAAGTCCTGACTGGGAACGGATTTTGGAGTAACGTTTGTAGGAAGAGGAGATTTTAAATTGAGCGTACAAGGATAACAATATGGCTGGAATTAAAAGAACCATTGTAGGATCCCAAAAAAACATTATTCGACCTCCTTTAATTCGAAGCGCGAGGCACAAGGCTTGAAGTCCGAAGCGGGATGCATGTTAGTCCGTAGTCAAAGTTTCGTGCATCGCAGCGCAACGAATTCTTACTCTAATTTTTCTCCGATCTGGCCATGTCGGCCATTAAAGAAGTCCCTAGCTGACATTGGGCGTTTTCCTGCGGGCTGAACCTCCAAAATTCGAAGAACTCCTTCCCCTGTCTGAACCAGCAACCCCTCGCCAAGCACCTCAATAATTTGGCCCGGTTCAGCCATGGTTTCTTGCGAAAACATTTCTATTTCCGAAGGATTATCTGTTTGTAGGAAGGGTGAACTCCGCCAGATCTTAAGGTTTTCTCCCCGAAAGGTTGCAAAGGCACCTGGCCAAGGGTTTAACCCACGAATCTGATTATGCAGATCAACCGCCCTACTTGACCAATCTAGGCTTTCATGTTCACGTTTAAGCAGCGCTGCGTAATTCGATTCACCAGTTTGTGGGGTGGGAATCAACCTCCCCCCTTCCAGTTCATCTAAAGTGTCTATGATGAGTTTTCCCCCAAGAGCGGCCAACTCATTATGAATCTCACCCGTTGTTGCATCCTTAGAAATTAGAATTTCCTGTTTTAGCAACATATCCCCCGTATCCAAACCTTCATCCATCAACATGGTGGTCACTCCGGTACGCAGTTCTCCGCTCATAACCGCCCAATGAATCGGAGCTGCCCCACGATATGCCGGGAGCAACGAAGCGTGGACATTAATACAGCCTTTGGAGGGCAACTGCAAAATGTCCCTAGATAAGATCTGTCCGTAGGCGACAACAATAATACTATCCGGAGCTAAGGCCCGTAGCTGTTGGATTCCCTCTGCTGTTTTAATCTTTTCAGGTTGAAAAACAGGTAAGCCTAATTCCTCGGCCGCAACTTTTACAGGACTAGGCTTTAAGTTTTTCCCTCGTCCAGCCCGCCGATCAGGTTGTGTAAAAACCCCAACAACCTCATGTCCCCCACTCACCAAGGCTCGTAAAACAGGCACGGAAAAATCCGGTGTACCCATAAAAACTAATCGCATAGCAATTCTCCTTTAGCTTCGATAGGTTTTCTTCGCAACATCGATAAATAATATTCCCTCGAGGTGATCAATCTCATGTTGCAAAGCCCGAGCTAACAGACGATCCGTCTGAATGTCTACCATTTCCCCTTGACGATTTAATCCCTGCACACGAACTTTTGCAGCCCGAACCACATCTCCTGTGATATTCGGTATACTAAGGCACCCTTCCTCTGCACTGTTCTGGCCCTCTTTTTCCAAAATAACAGGATTAATCAGTTCAACCACCACATCATCCAGCTTTATAACGATAACCCGCTTGGAGACCCCAATCTGAGGAGCAGCTAGCCCCACTCCATCAGCGACATCCAAGGTATCATTCATGTTATCTAGGAGCTTTATAATAGACGAATTAATTTCTTTAACCTCTTTTGCCTTTTCACGCAACACATCTGCACCTATTTCTACAATCTTATAAACCGCCATTCTCTTTTAACCCCTTTCCAATAAAGCCATAATCTTATATCTATGTTCTTGCCAATCGTTTATTATATGAC
>DATMYU010000575.1:0-30299 GCA_035560775.1 Desulfosporosinus sp. | reverse complement strand
ATAGAGGGATTTATACGATTTGCATGATACATAGTGTTAACTGGCTTTCAAAGTTATAACATAATAGCGTCTTATAAAGATGGGAGTGGCAAAGCATGAGTCAGGATGACAGCAAAAATATGGGTGTTGATCTAGGAGAATTTTTAGATTTTTACCTATTGGATTCTCAGGAACAGATCGATAGGCTCGGTGCAGGACTCTTGCAACTGGAGAAAGAGGGAGAAAATATCGGTCTGATCAACGATCTTTTCCGTTCGGCTCACAGTTTGAAGGGTGCTTCAGGAACAATGGGGTTTACGCCGATTGTGGCGATGACCCATGCGGCTGAAGACTTATTGGATCGTTTGCGGCAGGGGAAAATGGATGTTTCTCTCGAAATGATTGATATTCTCTTAGCAGTGACAGACCGGGTCAAAGCGATGCTGGCTCAAGTCGAGCAGCGTCAGGAGATTACCCTTGCTTCGGAAGATTTAGTGACCTCCATGAGGGCGTTATTGGATGGAGAAAAACCGGTTGTCTCTGATAATCCGCAGCTTGTCAGAGAAGAAAAGGCAGAAGAAAAAGCAGAAGAAAAAGCAGAAGAAAAAGTAGAAACTCTGATGTTTGTTCCCATGAACTTCTCTTTGACGCAGCCTGAAAGTGAAAAAGTGAACGATGCTCATATTATGGGACACGGTATCTATCAAGTGGATGTAAAACTTGCGCCGGGTACTCTTATGAAGGCGGTTCGTGCTGTGATGGTGAATCAGCGACTTGAAGGGCTGGGCACCGTGGTAAAGCTTCTTCCGAGTATCGAGGATTTGGAAGTTGGAAATGCGGAAGATTTTTCTCTGCTCGTTTTTTGTGATGAACCTATTGAGGAGATCCGAAGAGAACTATTAGAGGTCTCCGAGTTGGCGGATGTCCTCATTCACCCCTATCCTGTCGTCGAAGGAGTTGTAGTAGAAACAGCTAAGGATAGGACAATGGTTGTTGAGGCTCCCGCTTTAGAAGCTGAAACAACGTCTGATCTGACCGCTAGCCTAGTGATGGAAGAAAAAGCGTTGCCCGTGGCACCGACTGTCGGGGCGACGAGTGGAGAAGGCAATACGCAAGTCCATACCATTCGTGTGGATACGGTTCGTATGGATAATTTGATTAATCTTGTGGGAGAAATGGTTATTACTCGGACGCGCTTGGTGCAAATCGGGTCGGATCTGAAGGCTCAGTACAGTGCGGATAACATGGTGAATAATCTGAACGAGACCAATGTATACTTGGGCCGCTTAATGAACGATCTCCAAGAAAGTGTCATGCGCTTACGTATGGTGGCGATCGGAACCGTCTTTGGTCGTTTCCCTCGTCTAGTCCGTGATCTTGCTAAGAAAACGGGGAAAGAGATGGAACTTGTCTTAAAGGGTGAGGACACAGAACTGGATAAGACGGTCGTTGAAGTTATCGGGGATCCCTTAATGCACCTCATTCGGAACTCGGTGGATCATGGGATCGAATCTCCGGAAGAGCGTCGCGCCGCAGGTAAACCGGAACTCGGAACGATTACGCTGGATGCCTATCATGACGGAAACCATATTGCAATCTTGATATCTGATGACGGTGCAGGGCTGGATCTGGATAAAATCAGGAAGATTGCGGTTTCAAAGGGTTTGGTCGGTGAGCGAGAAGAACTTCCTGAAAACGAAATAGCTAACCTTATCTTCCTGCCGGGCTTTAGTACGGCCGATAAGGTGACCGATATTTCTGGTCGGGGTGTTGGGATGGATGTCGTGAAGAAGGCTCTGAATAATCTGGGGGGAATGGTGGATATCACGACCCGTAAAGGAAAGGGAACCACCTTTACCATTCGACTGCCTTTGACATTGGCGATCATTCAGGCGCTTCTCGTGGAAGTTGGAGAAGAAATTTATGCAGTTCCACTTTCTTCTGTTTTAGAAACTCTTCTTGTCAATCGAGCGGATATTAAAACGGTCGGCAGGTTGCCGATGGTTCAACTGCGAGGGAACACGTTACCTTTGATTTCTTTACTAGAAAAGTTTGCCCTTCCGTCTCCGGAAGCCATCAGTAACGAGGTCTTTGTCGTTGTTGTGGGCTTTGGAGATAAAGTGCTGGGACTTATTGTAGACGAACTGCGTGGACAACAAGAGGTTGTGATTAAGTCGCTGGGCGATTTTCTCAATAATCTACCGGGTATTGCTGGGGCAACGATTCTTGGAGACGGCAAAGTCACCTTGATTCTCGATATAGGATCTCTCCTGCAAGATGTCTTAATTACACGCAAAAACTAGATTAGATGTTCGCAATCAAATTCCTAAAAACTTTTGAATTTTTATTCCAGTCGAACCAAATAAAACCGCGAACATTGATAAGAGGAGGAAAAATTAATGGCGGAAGAACAATTAGTAACCTTTAGCTTGGGGTCTGAAGAATTTGGTGTTGATATTATGTGTGTCCAAGAGATTATCCGTATTCCACCTATTACACGGGTGCCTAAAGCACCAGTCTATGTTGAGGGTGTTATTAATTTGCGGGGAAATGTGATACCAGTCATCAGTTTGCGTACCCGTTTTGGTATGCCTCGTGTGGAAGAAACCGACCTCAGCCGGATCATTGTCCTGCAAGTTCAAACGAAAGTCTTTGGAATTCGGGTGGACGCGGTGACGGAGGTATTGCACTTAGACAGTGAAGGCATTGAGCCGCCACCGCCGATTGCCTTAGGTATGGACGCCCAGTTTATACGCGGAGTTGGGAAAATAGGTGAGCGCTTACTTATTCTCTTGGCGCTTGATCAAATCATGGGTGGAGAGTAAGGCATGGGTGAAATGTCGAAAACGCCGATTGGGGTTCTGATCGTCGATGACTCCCCCTTTATGCGTATGACTTTACAAAAAATCCTGAGTCAAGACCCTGGTATCAAAGTTTTGGATACCGCTCGGGATGGTCGAGAAGGGATTTCGAAACTCCAAGCCCTTCGCCCTCAAGTCGTGACGATGGATGTCGAGATGCCGATCATGAACGGTCTTCAGGCGTTGGAAGAGATTATGCGTTGGCAACCAACGCCAGTGATTATCTTGAGCTCTGTGACGACGGAAGGGACAGAAGCCACCTTGAAGGCCCTTGATCTAGGGGCTTTTGATGTTGTGGCTAAACCTTCAGGTAGTCCGGGAGCCGATCTGCAGGCGCTTTCCAGTGATTTAGTGGAGAAGGTAAAAGCAGCAGCCGTCGTAAATCCTGCTCGCTTGGGGCGTAAGTACGTACCTGTAGGGTCTGCTGTTGTTCAAACGACTATAAGTGCCACGACAAAGGTAGTAACACCGGGTGGTGCGGGATCCCTTCCTTTAGGACAAGCCCCGCGCTTTACAGGCTCTGGAAAGCTGGCTTCATTACCTAAATATCCGGTTGAAATTGTGGCAATTGGTACGTCTACAGGAGGGCCTTCGGCCTTACAAGCGGTTCTGCCAATGTTACCTGCTAATTTCCCAGTTCCTGTGCTTGTCGCTCAACACATGCCACCAGGTTTTACTGGGCCCCTTGCCCAGCGCTTGAATGGACTCTGCCCATTAAATGTCAGGGAAGGGATCCACGGAGAAGTTCTAAAAGCAGGAAACGTGTATGTGGCTCCGGCAGGTAAACAGCTGCAGGTTCAGCGTAAGGCCGGCCAGTTAACCCTTCATATCGGAGATGAAGCCCCTATACCCACGCTTTATCATCCGTCCGTGGATGTCATGTTTCTATCCTTGGCTAAGGCCGTTGGCAAAGGGACGCTTGGGGTGGTCATGACAGGAATGGGAAATGATGGTATGAAGGGAATGAAGGAAGTCAAGGGGTTGGGTGGGTTCGCGATTGCCGAGGCGGAGGAGACCTGTGTGGTGTATGGGATGCCCAGGTCCTTAGTGGATGCTGGTCTAGCAGACCGAGTGGTGCCACTCGGAGAGATTGGGCGAACGATTGTGGAATGCGTCATGAGGAGAGGATAAACTATGAGCCTTTTTGGAGCGATCGATATTAGTGCCTCGGGTTTAACCGCCCAGCGTTTACGAATGGATCTTGTTGCCAATAACATTGCTAATATTAATACCACGCGCACAGGGCAGCTGACCGCAGCGGGAAATGAGATCCCTTATAGCCGTCAAGTTGCCACGTTCATCCCACGTCCCTCAGAAACACCGTTTGCCAGTATCCTTGGAGAAACCTTAGGGAGCCGAAACGCGGGGAATGGGGTACAAGTTGCCAGCATTGAGAACGACGTTCAAGAACCTTTTGGTTTAGAATATAATCCCGATTCACCAGACGCAGCTAAAGTGGCTGAACCAGGACTACCTGTGGGGTATGTGCGGCAATCGAATGTGAATATTACAACGGAAATGGTGGACATGATTTCTGCATCACGGGCGTATGAAGCGAATGTGACCGCCCTCAATGTCAGTAAGTCCATGGCCTCCAAAGCGCTGGAGATTGGAAAGGGGTAAGCTTTAAATGATTATTTCAGCGATAGCGCCTATTATGCCTCTCGGGGCAATGAGTCCGATTGCTCCAATAAGCCTTGATAGCGCGACAAACATCAGTACGGCAGAGGGAGCCCAAAAAGCGGGGCTAGATTTTTCCAAGTTCCTAAACGATGCCCTAAGCCAAGTAGACGCTCTTCAATCGAATGCCGATGCGGCTAGTCTGCAGTTGGCAACAGGTCAGGTGGAAGATATGTCAACGGTGATGGTGGCTTTAGAAAAGGCAAGCTTGTCTTTGTCCTTAACTGTAGCAGTGCGCGATAAAGCGATCGATGCTTATAATCAAATAATGCGTATGCAAATGTAAGGGACGAGGAGTATTATGCAGTGAATAAAAATCAGACTTTAAAAAATGGAGGAGTAAAGGGTGAACTTTTCTTGGGCCGGAGTTCAACAATCGGTAAAGACCTTTTGGAATAATCTTTCTAGCCCGCAGAAAATAATCACTGTGCTTGCTCCTCTTTTGGTGCTTGTCGCGCTAGTATCCTTGATTACTTGGGCTGGCACACCGCAATATGTTGCAATTTTTACGAAACTTAGTGACACAGATGCAGCTGCAATAACGACGAAACTGAAAGACTTGAAAGTGGATTACAAGTTGGCGGATAATGGGTCGACCATCATGGTTCCGCAACAGTCATCTGCGGATATCCGTTTACAGCTGGCCAGTGCTGGGCTTCCTCAGCAAAGCAAATTCAGCTTTGATAGTTTAAATACGATGCATCTGGGGGAAACAGAGGCTGATCGGAAGTTGCGTTATGTTCTCGGCTTGCAGAATGAACTAGAGAATACCTTGAAGACGTTGAATGGAGTGCAAGATGCACGCGTTCACATCGTAATGCCTGACCCATCACTATTCGTCGATAGCCAAAAACCAGCAACGGCGGCGGTGACTTTGAAACTCGTTCCTGGAACAAAACTCGAAGACGTCCAGGTACGTGCGATTGCTAACTTGATGGCAGGATCGGTAGAGGGACTGGCAATTGAGAATGTGACGATTGTAGATACGGGCGGAAATGTCTTATCGGATGTTTTAGGAACAAGCAAGGATCCCCAACATATGACGGGAACTCAATATCAGCTCCAACAAACAGTCGAAGAGGATATTCAAAAATCGGTCCAGAGTATGTTAGATCGGGTCTTGGGCTCGGGAAAAGCATTCGTTCGAATCAATGCGGCGTTGGACTTCGATCAAATAAAACGCACCAAACAAATAAATGGTCCAGGTGCTGTGGTGAGTGAGCAGAGTTCCACTGAAACTACCACGAATGGGACGGTTGCTGGAGGAACACCGGGAGTAACAACGAACGGAGTTCCGACGTATGCTACCCCGACCCCAGGGGTGAATTCAACTTCCACCAAAGATAATGCTACCAAAAACTATCAGGTGGACACCACGCAAGAGGAACAGGTGGTAAGTCCTGGTGCCGTGAAACGCCTTTCCGTATCGGTGATGGCGGATTCAGACATGGTTGATCAGGCCCAGCTGGATCAGATTAAAACGATCGTAGCTTCGGCAGCCGGAGTTGACCAAACCCGTGGGGATCAAATTGAAGTTGCAGCGATACCGTTTAATAAAACAGACCTTGAGCAAGAAAAACTGGCGATGGAGACCGCTCAAAAACGTCAACAGATGGTTACCTATGCCGAAATCGGCGCCGCAGTTTTGCTCGGCTTAGTTTTTTTCCTCGTGCTTGTTCGGAAACGTTCTAAAAAAGCGCGTGACGAGAAGATGTTGGGACTGAACGGCTCGCAGCCAGTAACGCTCGCTGATGCGGAGCTTCTCTTGTCTCAACAGTCGTCTGAGAATGATGCGTCCCTTAAATTCGCCCAGAAAAAGGCGAAGTCTGCCGATGAACTTCAGAAACTCAAGACCAAAGAGGCTGTTGAACAATACTCGCGCAAGAACCCGAGTGAAGTTGCTCGTCTTATGAAAACCTGGTTATCGGAGGAGAGTTAGATGGCGCAAACTTTAACGGGAATCCAAAAAGCGGCGATTCTCATGATCGCCTTGGGTGCAGAGAATTCCGCCCAGGTGGTTAAGCATCTCGCTGAGGGAGAGATAGAACAGTTAACATTAGAAATGTCTAATGTCGGTAAAGTCTCGTCAGAGCAGCGAGATCTTGTCGTAGAAGAATTTCATCAAATGTGCATAGCCAATGATTATATTTCTCAAGGCGGTGTCGAGTACGCGCGAGAAGTGTTGGAGCGGGCACTCGGGGAAACTCGAGCCTTTGAGATCATCAGCCGTTTAGCCACCTCATTGAAAATGCGGCCGTTTGACCTCGTGCGACGGACCGATCCCAAACAACTATTTTCCTTTATTCAAGGAGAAAATCCGCAGACGATTGCACTCATTATGACGCACCTTCCAGCAGATAAAGCCGCGATATTACTTGCCAGCATCTCTCCGGAGCGACAGGCTGATGTGGCGAAACGCGTTGCGACGATGGGCCGAACCAGTCCGGAAGTGCTCAAAGAGATCGAGAAAGTCTTAGAGCGTAAGATTTCTAGTTTGGCTCCGACGGATTATACGACCTCGGGTGGAATCCAAAGTGTCGTGGATGTCCTCAATCGGACGGATCCAGGAACGGTAAAAGTGGTCATGGATGCCTTGGAAATGGATGATCCTGATTTGGCGGAACAAATCAAGCGGCAAATGTTTGTCTTCGAGGACATTGTCATGCTGGATGATCGTGGCATTCAATTGGTCCTGCGCGAAGTAGAAACCAAGGATTTGGGTTTAGCTTTGAAAGGCTCCAATCCTGAAGTTGCCCAGAAGATCCAGTCAAATATGTCCTCGCGGGCAGCTCAGATGCTCAAAGACGACATGGAATTCATGGGCCCAGTGCGGCTGCGTGATGTTGAAGAGGCTCAGCAGCGCATCGTGAAAGTAATTCGTAAGCTCGAGGAAAGTGGCGCGATTGTTATCTCTAGAGGAGGTAGTGATGAGATTATCTATTAGCGGACGCGTCGTCAAAAGTTACGATGTTGAGGTATCTACACCGCGTATGGTGGAATGCAACGAGTGCTTTCAACAATTAGGCGATCACTTGACGGTTCTCAGTGTCCCTGAAAAGGATCTGAAATTAGAAAACCTGGAACATCTTGAACATCCTGAACATCCTGAACATCCTGGTTTGGTGGTTACCTCTATTGAGACAGAGGCTAAGGAGAAAGCGGCGGTAATACTTGCTGAGGCTGAAATCTACGCTCAGGAAATCCGTGCACAGGCTGAAGCTGACCAACAGCGGTTGCGTCAAGAGGTTATCCAAACCGCACAGGCTGAGGTTTACCCTGCGGCGCAAGCTGAAGGATATCAAGCAGGGTTTCAAGCGGGAGAAGCCGAGGGAGAGAGTCTCTCCCTAAAGGCTAACCAACTCTTTCAGTTAGCTCAGCGGGCGGTTCAAGAGGAATATGCTAAAGTCAATGAGGTTTTGCTTCATCTGGCGATGAAAATTGCCGAACGGTTAGTTCGCGCAAGTTTAGCCGTTGAGCCTCAACGATTGGTGGGAATTATCCAGGCCGTCACTCTTTTACCACAGGAACGAGAGGGATGGAGGCTTCATGTGGCCCCGGATGATGCTCGTTGGCTTGAGGGTAATCAGCCGCCCTGTCCATGGGTAAGCGATGAGTCGCTTAGTCCAGGAGATTGTTTTCTAGAGTGTCAGGAAGGAATTTTTGATGCCCGTCTTGAGGCCCAACTTGATAAATTAGAACACATTTTACGGGAGGAGCTCGAACATGGGAGCGTGGAATCAATTGCTTCAGATGGTGGAACAGACTGAACCGATTTCGGCCCAGGGGCGGGTTTCTAAGATCGTTGGACTGATGGTTGAAGCAGCTGGCCCGCGCGCTAGCGTGGGGGAATATTGTCATATCATCACACGTGATGGACGGGCGCTTCCTGCCGAAGTGGTTGGCTTTCGAGATTCAACCACTCTGCTCATGCCTTTAGGAGAATTGGAAGGGATTGCTCCGGGTGATCGTGTCATTCCCCAGCGTCAAAAGCTGACGGTACCTGTAGGTTCGGGACTTCTGGGACGGATTCTCGATGGGTTGGGTCACCCAATGGATGGGCGCCCGCTTCTGACAGAAACAGCCTATCCTTTGCAAAACAAACCACCGAATGCCTTATTGCGTCCCCGAATCCGGGATACGCTTAGTGTCGGAGTTCGAACTATTGATGGGATCCTCACGATTGGTCGGGGGCAACGTATGGGAATTTTCGCAGGGTCTGGTGTGGGCAAGAGCACCTTGCTGGGTATGATGGCCAGAAACACCGTGGCAGAGGTCAATGTCATTGCCTTGGTGGGAGAACGGGGGCGAGAACTGCGTGATTTCATCGAGAAGGATTTAGGCCCCGAGGGCTTAGCTCGCTCGGTTATCATTGTGGCGACGTCTGATCAACCAGCCTTGGTGCGTCTGAAGGCGGCTTTTACTGCGACAGCCATCGCCGAGTACTTTCGGGATCAAGGCAAGAACGTACTTCTGATGATGGACTCGGTGACCCGCTTTGCCATGGCTCAGAGAGAAGTGGGACTCACGGTTGGTGAACCTCCTGCGACCCGTGGATATCCACCTTCCGTTTTTGCCCTTTTGCCTAAGCTTTTGGAACGCTCAGGGATGGCGGAGACTGGAAGCATTACTGGGATCTATACGGTGTTAGTGGATGGGGACGATCAAAATGAGCCGATTGCCGATGCGGTTCGAGGGATTCTCGATGGACATATAGTCTTGACCAGGGAGCTGGCCATGCAAAATAATTTCCCGGCCATAGATATTTTACAATCTGTCAGTCGGGTTATGAACGATGTCGTCAGTCCAGAACATAAGAGCTTGGCTGGAAATGTGCGCGAACATATAGCGATTTACCGTAATGCCAAGGATTTGATTGATATTGGGGCCTATTCTTCAGGAAGTAATCCTAAGATTGATGCCGCTATTGGTCATATGGACCGTATTTTAGCCTTCACACGCCAAGGAGTGGACGAACATGAAGGATTTGAAGAGATGCTTAAGCTTTTGCGGGGGATCATAACACCTGCATAGGGAGTGGAAATGATGGCTCGATTTCTGTTTCGGTTAGACGCAAGTCTCCGAATAGCTGAACAGGCTTTGGAAACGGCACAGAAGGAGTTTGCCCAAGAAGTGCAGCGCTGGCAAGCCTGTGTTCGAGCCTGCGAGGTTCAAGAAAAGTGTTTTAACGAGGCTCAGGAAGGACAACGGGATGCAGGACGACATCGGCCTGAGGAACTAGGGAGTTGGCAAATATTTGCTTCAGAACACCAGCGGCGACTGCGCAGCTGTGAGGAAGAACGGATAGAGCAAGAACCCGTCATGGAAAACGCGCGGCACACTTTATTGGAAGCGCACCGCGAAATGGAGAAGTTTGGGCGTCTTAAAGATAAACAGGCCAAGGCCTTCCAGTTGGCTGAATTGCAGAAGGACCAAAAGGTATTAGATGAAACTGGCCAAGTTCTTCATTGGCGCCGAAAAAAAATTACGTAATTTTAATTAACGGAGGGCGAATTTGTGATTTACGTCACTCGATTAAATGGCAAAGTCTTTGCGATTAATCCCGATTTGGTTGAAATGATGGAAGAAACTCCAGATACGGTCATTTCTTTAACGGGAGGAAATAAATTTGTGGTGTCCGAGCCCATCGAGCTTCTCATTGATCGGATTGTTGAGTTTCGTCGGCGCTGTCTTCAGATTTGCAAAGTGGAGGAGCGATCAAATCTATGAACCGAAAATCTCTCGTTTTTATGATCGTTGCCCTGCTCTTGGGCTTGGTTCTTGGTATAGGTGGGATAATAGGAGCTCAAAAGTTTATCTTTAAATCTTCGGCGCCAAGTTCGGCAACTGTAACAAAAAAAGCGGCGGGAGTTCTTTTGCCTATCGGCGAGTTTACAGTGAATTTGCAAGGCGGGGCTTTTCTCAAGACGACCATTACCGTTGAAGTGACCGATGCGAAAGCAGAGGCGCTTTTAAAGGAGAAGGAGGCGTTCTTGCAGGATCGAGTCAATACAGTTTTAGCGAACAAATCCCTTGCTGACGTGCAAACTACCGCTGCACGTGAAAAATTGAGAGAAGAGTTAATCAAGAAACTCAATCAAGTAGCGGATAATAAAATTACGGATGTCTTATTTCTATCCTTGGTCTACCAATAGCGTGGTTCGATATTCGTTGTTCGTGGTTCGAATGACGAATGACGGGTACGAATAACGAGATTGAGTAATTGATTCGAACCACGAATATCGAACAACGAACTACGATAAGAGAGGGGGGATTCTATGGGAGACATCTTGTCCCAAACAGAAATTGATGCTCTGCTGAGTGCACTGTCCGACGGACAGGTCGATGCGGAGGAAATGAAGACAACTAAGATCCAAAAGCGGATTCGAGTGTACGATTTTAAACGTCCTAATAAGTTTTCCAAGGATCAGATTCACTCCCTCCAAAACATTTATGAAAATTATTGTCGTGGACTGACAACGTATTTTTCCGGAAATTTACACTCTGTTATTGAAAGCAAGGTTCTTTCAATTGAGCAAATCACCTATGATGAATTCATTCGTTCTCTACCGAATCCCACCGTACTTGGCTTGTACTCATTGGATCCTTTAGAGGGAACAGTTTTGATGGAGATGAACCCCGCGCTTGCCTTAACCATAGTGGATCGGCTTCTGGGAGGGCAAGGACAAGATACGGAAAAGAATCGTGAGTTGACGGAAATTGAACGAACTATTGTCGAAAACCGTCTGACCCAAGTCATTGGGCTCACTGGAGAGGCTTGGGCCGAGGTTTACGAGCTTCATCCTCATTTTGTGTCGATAGAAACTAATCCCCAGTTTACGCAGATTGTGGCTCCGAACGAAATGATTGTGCTGATAACTCTTGAAGTTAAAATTGGTGAAGCGGTAGGTATTATAAATATCTGTATGCCTTATCTTGTGCTCGAGCCCATCTTAGACAAGCTAAGTACATTTTTTCTCTTTTCCACTAAAGCAAAGGTTACCTCTCCGGAGCAGGTACAAGCAATTCGGCAGAAAATCGAATGGGCGAAGGTGGATTTGGTCGCCTTCTTGGGCCATTCAGAGATCCTCGTGCGGGACCTCCTCTACCTGTCTCCAGGAGATGTCATCCCTCTGAATCAAGCTGTTAAGGATCCATTACCAATTTATGTGGGGGAATTTATGAAATTTAGGTCTATCCCAGGACTACACGGAGAGCATCTCGCCGTTCAGATTGCAGAAATAGTAAAGGAAGGAGGGGAACAAGATGGGTAACGGGATGCTTTCTCAGGAAGAAATTGACGCGTTGCTACGAGGTACCATGGACCCTGACTCGGAATCAGAACCAGAACCAGAATTGGAAACATCGCCGCTCGAAGGCTCTCTAACTGAGATGGAAAAAGACACTCTTGGGGAAATAGCTAATATTTCAATGGGCACTGCAGCAACGACATTATCTCAGCTCTTGGGCAGAAAAGTGGACATTACCACGCCGAAAGTCGACTTGACAAGCATTGAGCAGATTCGCAAAGATTATCCAATTCCCTCCGTGGTCTGTGATGTTAAGTACAAAGCCGGGATTGAGGGCTCGAATCTCTTGATTCTGTCCCAACGGGACGGTTCGGTCATTGTAGATTTAATGATGGGGGGAGATGGGAAAAACCCAACACCGGAACTCTCAGAGCTTCAAATTAGTGGAATATCCGAGGCTATGAATCAGATGATGGGGTCAGCGGCCACCTCTATGTCGACCATGTTCAATGCTATGGTGGATATCACTCCTCCGAATTTAGTGCTCAATGACTTCTCGTCGGGAAGAGATGTTATTGCGGACTTCCTGTCTCCAGATGAGCCGCTTGTGCGGATCGCCTTCCGGATGGTTGTGGAAGATGTCATTGACAGTATTCTTGTTCAAGTGATTCCGCTCGGTGTGGCCAAAGGGATGGTTAACAAGTTAATGGGCACGATGGGTGGCGGCTCTTCTGCAGCTCCAGCCGCAGAAGCCGAGGTCATGCAGCAGCCTGCCCCGCAAGCCTATCAAAGTCCACCACCATCCCCACCACCGGTTTATGAAGCACCACCTTATCAAATGCCAGCAGAAGACTACCCGTCCTTTGGGTCGTCGCAATCCTATGCCCCTGATGGAAGGGCTACTACGTCCGTTCAACCGGCTCAGTTCGCACCACTTCAACCGGGGAACCCGATGGTACAGCCGGATAACCTGAGTTTGATTTTGGATGTTCCGTTACAAATCAGCGTAGAATTAGGTCGAGCGAAGAAAACAATTAAGGAAATCCTGGAAATGGGCCCGGGTTCGGTTATTGAACTTGATCGTCTGGCAGGGGAATCGGTGGATATGATTGTCAATGGCAAGCTGATCGCCAAATGTGAGGTCGTGGTCATTAATGAGACGTTTGGGATTCGTATCACAGATATTGTGCATCCCTTGGAACGAATGAATTCGCTAAAATGAAGGAGGAATAATAGTGAGTGCAACGATAATGATTGTCGACGATGCAGCGTTTATGCGCATGATGCTGAAAGATATTTTGACTAAGAATGGTTTTACCATCGTTGGAGAAGCGGAAAATGGGACTGTTGCGGTGGAAAAGTATATGGAATTGATGCCGAACTTAACGACCATGGATATTACTATGCCGGAAATGGATGGTCTCCAAGCGTTGAAAGAAATCCGTAAACGGGATTCAAAAGCCCGCGTCATTATGTGCAGTGCTATGGGCCAACAATCTATGGTTATTGAAGCGATCCAGGCCGGAGCCAAAGATTTCATTGTTAAACCCTTTCAAGCGGATCGAGTGGTTGAGGCTATCACGAAGGCGTTGAAGTAATATGTCATTCAACGAAGACAACCCGCTTCCTCCTAGTGGAGCCGCTTCGGTTGTTGCACAGCCCGTTTTTTCATGGTGGGGGCTTATGGGAACGTTGTTGGTTTTTCTCGTTATTTTGCTTGTGTCTCTTTGGGTTATTCGACGCCTTAATCGGGCTAATGTTCGGAGCATGAATGCACCGTGGGCAAGAGTTCTCGACCGACAAGTGTTAGGTGGCCAGCAGAGCCTATACTTGGTAGACATTGCTGGTCAATTACAGGTCCTCGGTGGATCGGATCATCACTTGTTGAAAATCAGTGAGATCAATGACCCTGATCTTGCTGCCGAAATTCTGGAGGAGATTGCGACTCGCCCTGTTGAAAGGGTAGAGGGGTGGGCGAAAAATATTAAGAAACTCTGGCCGGGATGGCCTCGAAAGAAAGAGTCGTTTTCTTCTGAATTGGAACATTTGCTTGAGGAGGTCAAGAAATGATAGCCTCTTCAAGGCGTTCAATGAAACTCTTCACATCCGGCATGTCTTTTGCTTTGGCGCTCGGATTAGGGATGCTCGCTAGTCCTAAATCGGCCTGGGCGGCAGGCCTCACATTGGACTTGGGAAACTCCTCAACACAACAAACAAGTTCATCACTGCAAATCTTAATGCTCATGACTGTCTTGTCACTGGCTCCAGCCATTCTCATGCTGATGACGTCCTTTACTCGTATTATTATTGTGTTGTCCTTTGTGCGCAACGCATTAGGTACTCAGCAACTTCCCCCCAACCAAGTAATGGTGGGTTTGGCCTTATTTCTTACTTTTTTTGTGATGGCCCCGACATGGAATCAGATTAATACTGATGCAGTTCAACCCTATATGAAGAATCAGATCACCCAAACGGAGGCCTTGGCTAAAGCAGAAGAGCCGCTCCGGGTTTTCATGTTTAGGCAGACTCGGGAAAAGGATTTAGAGCTTTTTGTGGGATTATCTAAAATGGAGCGACCTAAAACCTACCGAGAAGTACCGACGTATGTCCTCATTCCAGCCTTCGTTATTAGTGAATTGAAAACGGCGTTTCAAATGGGTTTTGCGATATTTATTCCCTTTATTGTCATCGATATGATTGTCTCTAGTACGCTTATGTCGATTGGGATGATGATGCTTCCCCCTATGATGATCTCACTGCCGTTTAAATTACTTTTGTTTGTGCTTGTGGACGGTTGGCATTTGGTGGTTCAGTCGTTGGTAACGAGCTTTAAGTAATCAAGCTGAGCGATAACTTTGTTTCGCACACTGTCGTGAATCGCTCCACTCTGGTTGTAACATGCCCTTTGATCACACGCTTTGGCGTGGATTAGTTATGCTTATCTTAGGCTTATGCTGTGATGATATGGATTTAGAGGGAGAAAGGGGGAATTGCGGTGGACCAGAATATGGTTCTCTATATGGCCAAAGAGGCTGTTGGTGCTGTGGTTCTTGTGGGAGGACCGATTCTCGGGGTGAGTTTGTTGGTGGGTCTTCTGGTCAGCATCTTTCAGGCTATGACGCAAATCCAAGAGCAAACGCTTACCTTCATTCCTAAAGTTGTCGCGGTGGTTGTCGTTCTTATGGTGCTAGGCCCGTGGATGTTGTCTGTTTTAACGGCATACACTTCGAATTTGCTAACTCAATTGGCAACGTTCGGAGGCATGTAATCGTGAACCTAACAGACCTGCTCCAGTGGAATCTCTCTTTATTTCTACTGATTTTATTCCGTTGGGGTGGCATGATCATGTTAGCTCCGGTCTTTGGTGCTAGGGGAGTTCCGGTAATGGTCAGGCTGGGGTTAGCGGCAAGCCTCTCTGTGATTGTCTATCCCATGATTTCTGTGGCTAAGCCGTCAATTCCCATCGAATTATTGCCGTATGTTGCGGTGGTGATCAAAGAGGTCTTCGTGGGGCTAGTCATTGGATTTGTGATTTATACGATAACTGCAATTTTGCAAGGGGCAGGGCAACTGATCGATTTTCAAATGGGTTTTACCATGGGAGCAGCGATTGACCCAGTTTACGGCGTACAAAGCCCCATGATGGGTAATTTTCAGATGATTTTAGCTACAATGCTTTTACTTTCCACGAATGCGCATCACTATCTTATCGTTGCTATGGTCAAGAGCTATGCGTATATACCGATTAACCCGTCTAGCCTGCCCAGTAACTATCTTTATTACGTTCATCTCGTAACTAATGTGTTTACTTTAGCAATTCAATTGTCGATGCCTGTTTTTGGGGCGCTTCTCGTTTCTGATATCGGTGTGGGACTCTTGTCTAGGACAGTACCTCAGATTAATATTTTCTCAATTGTCTTTCCAGTGAAAATCATTTTCGGATTCATTATCTTGTATCTTGCGATTCCCTTTTTTGGAGAATCAGTAGCGCATCTTTTTAATATGAATATGTCTTGGGTCTTAGAACTCTATCAGGGGTGGAAGCAGTGAGTGAGAAAAAACACCCAGCCACATCCAAGCGCAAAGCCGATGCGCGGAAAAAAGGCCAGGTTTTTAAAAGCCAGGAAGCGATCTCGGCATTTATGCTCTTAGGTCTCGTGTCTGTTCTCAGATACTGGCTCCCCGAAATGTTACAGCGCATGGAGCAGATTTTTCCGTATGTCTTTGGTCTTTCCACAGAGTGGACCGAACGTTCGGTGTCAAGTCTGATGGTGAACATTCTTTGGTTGGGGATACAAATTATGTGGCCCATTTTTGCCACTGGGATGATGGTTGCTTTAGCGGCAAATTATATGCAAGTTGGGATCCTTTTCACGGGAGAGTCCATGCAACCTCAACTTTCTCGCATTAGTCTGGTCAGTGGCGCGAAACGGATGTTTGGGGTTAAGGCCTGGGTCGAATTAGCGAAATCGTTGGCTAAAGTGATTCTGATCGGGTATTTTTTGTACGCGAGTGTCCGAGACCGTCTTCAAATTTATCCCGCACTTCAGCAACTCGATGTTGGGCAAGCGGCCATTTTTCTGGGACAAGCAGTGATGGAACTAGCCTGGAATATTTCAATTTCTTTTTTAGGGTTGGCTGCTTTGGATTATCTCTATCAACGGTGGGACTATGAAAAGAACTTAAAGATGTCTGATGAAGAATTAAAACAGGAATATAAGCAATCGGAAGGAAATCCGGAGCTTAAAAGTGAGATTAAGAAACGACAACGAGCCATGGCTATGGGCCGGATGATGCAAGACATGAAACAGGCGGATGTGGTCGTCACGAACCCAACCCACTTTGCGGTAGCTTTACGCTATGATCTAAATGTTCAGAAAGCGCCCTATGTTGTCGCCAAAGGTCAAGATCAAGTAGCCCTGCGCATGCGGGAATTGGCCAAAGAATATGACCTTGTGATTATGGAAAACAAACCGCTCGCGCGAGCCCTCTATGCACAGGTGGAAATTGGGCAGGGGATTCCGGCGGATCTTTATAAAGCAGTTGCCGAGGTTTTGGCGTTCGTTTATCGGCTAAAGAAAAAGAAAAGAGCATGACTTGTCCATGGATTGATGCCGTAGTGCTAAGTTATAGCATAGGCGGGAAGGAGTAAGATTCATGGCCACATCGATGAAGCGTCGGGTACTGGATAATACAGACATTTTAGCAGCAATTGGAATGGTGGGCATCGTGGTCATGATGGTTGTTCCGTTGCCTGAGGGATTTCTAGATATATTAATTACCTTGAATATTACGGCTTCGGTTCTAACTATGATGTTGGCAGTTTTTGCCAAAGATCCATTGGAGTTTTCTGCTCTTCCTTCCCTCTTGCTAACTTTGACATTGTTCCGTCTGTCTTTGAACATTTCGGCTACCCGTCTTATTCTCCTGGACGGCAGTGCTGGACAGGTCATTCAGCAGTTTGGGGCATTCGTCATTCGTGGAAATCCAGTTGTGGGTTTTATTATATTTATTATCTAGTACTGGTTCAATTTATCGTAATTACCAAAGGTGCGGAGCGTGTTTCAGAAGTGGCTGCGCGTTTTACCTTAGATGCTATGCCGGGAAAACAAATGTCCATTGATGCTGACCTCAATGCAGGGATGATAACCGATGTTCAGGCTCGCGATCGGCGTAAAGCAATCCAACAGGAAGCGGATTTCTATGGTGCGATGGATGGTTCTACCAAGTTTGTTAAGGGTGATGCCATCGCCGCTATTATCATTTTGTTTATTAATATTATCGGTGGGTTTATTATGGGGGTAGCTATGCAGGGAATGCCTTTGCTTGAAGCACTCCATAAATATACCTTGCTGACGATCGGGGAGGGTCTCGTTTCCCAGATCCCGGCGCTCTTGATCTCGACAGCGACAGGTCTAGTTGTCACTCGGGCAGCTTCGGAAAGCAATTTAGGGAATGATTTGGCCAAACAACTGTTTCGAAATCCGAAAGCGTTGTTCATCACGGCTGGTGTGTTGATTTGTTTAGCCTTTCTCGGATTACCCCCTTTACCGATGCTGCTCGTGGCTGCTGCTTTAATCAGCGCAGGAGTCATGCTTCAAAAAAACTCCAAGGTGTCGGTTGTCGAGGAAACAGAAGCTGCTCGGGAGTCGGAGATCGAAGAGAGTAAGAAACCCGAAAATGTCCTGAACCTTTTGCATGTTGATCATATGGAACTTGAATTGGGCTATGCTCTGATCGCCTTGGTCGACGTCCAGCAAGGGGGAGATTTGCTGGATCGAATTGTGCTGATTCGCCGCCAGATTGCCACTGAACTGGGGTTTATCGTTCCCGTGATTCGGGTTCGCGACAATATGAATTTACAACCGAACCAATATGTCATTAAAATTCGAGGAGCGGAAATCGCCACCGGTGAGATTTTAGCAGACCATTTCATGGCTATGAGTAGTGGCTTTGACGATGATACTATTCCTGGTACTCCGACTAAAGAACCTGCCTTTGGACTCGATGCCAAATGGATTAATTCTATGTACCGGGAACAAGCGGAGCTTAGTGGCTGGATGGTGGTAGATGCTCCAACTGTTCTGGCGACACATATCACGGAAGTGATTAAGACGCAGGCTTGGGAAATCCTCAACCGTCAAGATGTCAAAACTCTCATTGATCATGCTAAGGAACAAGCTCCTGCTGTAGTAGATGAGTTAATTCCGGATATGTTAAGTCTTGGTCAAGTGCAAAAGGTTCTGGCAAACTTATTGCGTGAGAGAGTCTCAATTCGGGACATGGTCTCGATTCTCGAAACTCTCTCTGACCAGGCACAAGTCACAAAAGATTTGGACCGTTTGACCGAGCATGTCCGGCAGGCTTTAGCTCGTCAGATTTTACAGCCGCTCCTTGGCAAGGATAAAACCTTACCGGTGATTACGCTGGACCCGCAGATTGAACAGCAGATTCTCGATAGTATCCAACCGTCTGATTATGGTGCTTATTTAGCGCTTGATCCGAAAATGTTGCAAGTGCTCGTGAAAAACCTTTCGCGGGAGGTAGAGAAGGTCATGCTTAAAGGAATTACACCAGTGATTGTTTGTGCTCCATTAGTGAGAATCAATTTAAAACGTGTCACGGAGCGTCAACTCCCGCAACTCATGGTGCTTTCATATAATGAATTAGTTCAAGGAGTACAAGTACAAGCTGTAGGAATGGTGGGGATGGATCGTGCGAGTTAGACGTTTTGTGGGCGATAATGTGGCAGAAACCATGGGGAAAGTAAAACGGGAACTGGGATCTGAAGCGGTCATTCTGCAGACACGCGAGTTTCGCGAGGGAGGTTTCCTGGGCTTATTTGGGACTATGAAAGTAGAAATAACAGCTGCCATTGAAGAAAAACCGGTGACAGCACAGAAAAAGTCAGATCTGAATTATGAGTATGAGACTGATATTGAGGAAGTAGAATCCTCTAAAACTGTTCATATGCCTACATCTTCACTCAGGCCCAGGTCTGATTCCATAGATGACCCTAGAGCCCTTCAAGTGGAAATAAAGTCAATGCGTCTGATGCTTGAGAAAATGAACAAGCATATGGAGGGGTTTGGTGAGGAAAAAAGTGTTTGGCCATCACGGCTCCAAAGATGGGCGGATCACTTACAGGACAGAGGGTTAAGTGCAATCTTGGTTAAGCGTTTTATGAGTGACGTGGAGAAAAATTTGTCGTCAGAAGAGTGGGGTGATGATCTCCAGGTCTATGCCCGGATTGAAGCTAGTATCAGCCAATTATGCGGCCAGACAGACCCTATACAACCGGGGACTGACAAGCCGCGGATTGTCGCACTTATAGGGCCGACAGGAGTGGGTAAAACAACGACGATCGGTAAACTGGCGGCCGGATTTAGTGTTGTAGATAAACGAAAGGTTGCTTTGATCACGGCAGATACCTATCGGGTCGCCGCAGTAGAACAACTTAAAACGTTTGGAGAAATTATCGGGATACCCGTTGAAGTGGTTATGACGCCGACCGAACTTCTCGAGGCCCTTAACCTTCATACGGATAAAGAATTAATTTTTATTGATACGGCTGGACGAAGCCCACACCATGACTTGCATATGTCGGAACTGCGAGCATTTTTGAATAAAGCGAAACCGGATCTCACAATGCTGGTTATGAGTGCGACTACGCAGCTCAAGGATCAACTTCGGGTCTATCAACGCTTCGAAGACCTGTCCACGCATCTTATTTTTACAAAGTTGGATGAAACAGTGAGTGCTGGATCGTTAATAAGTCTCTTGGAACAGACAGCGCTTCCCACGGCCTATCTGACGAATGGCCAGAATGTGCCGTATGACATTGAAGTAGCTACATCGAACCGTTTGGCATGCTTTGTGCTAGGGGAGGAGATGCCTCGTGGATGATCAGGCGAGCGCCTTGCGTCAGTTGGTCTCCAATGCAAAACGAAAACAAAGCAAAATGAGAGTTATCGCTGTGACTAGTGGCAAAGGGGGCGTGGGTAAAACTAACCTCACGATTAACCTGGCCTTAGCCTTGGCGGAATATGGACAACGTATCATTATTCTCGATGGAGATTTGGGACTCGCCAACGTGGATATTGCCTTTGGCCTTACTGCACGTTATACGATTGAGCATTTATTATCTGGTGAAAAAACAATTGAAGAAATTATCCTCACGGGGCCTCAAGGAATAGGAATAATACCTGGGGGATCCGGAGTCCAAGAACTTGCCAACATAGACCGGGATAAACTGACAAATGCCTTAACTAATCTTGGACGTTTGGAGAAAATGGCTGACATGCTGATTATCGATACAGGGGCGGGACTTGGGCATACGGTCATGAACTTTTTGCAGGCTGCAGACGATATTATTCTTGTGACAACGCCGGAACCCACGGCGATGATAGATGCTTATGGCTTACTTAAAACGTTGAGGAAAGAAGCTGGCGAGGTACCAATTCATGTGGTGATTAATCGGGTACGCTCTGAGGTAGACGCCCAGGCGACGTTCAAAAGGTTGGAAACAGCAGTGCTTAAATTTTTAGATGGGTCACTTGATTTTATGGGATGGGTTTATGATGACCACCTTGTGGGACGCTCCGTTATGCTGCAGGAACCGTTGGGAATCAGTTTCCCCGAAAGTTCGGCTTATCGTTGTATTCAGTGGATTGCTGCTACAGTTGCAGGGATTAATCATAGTCCGCCTCGCCAAGCCGGCGGAGTTCGTGGCTTCTTGAGCAAGTTACTGCGTTCGTTTTGAGAATATCAGTATTTGATTAAAAGGGGGTGGGAATTTGTCGTATAAGAATAAGCTTTCAGTTGGTCTCACAGTAGGCATTGTCGTACCAGACGGCGAGTATAAAGGGAGATATCGGTCGAATATTGAAGAAGTAGGGGAAAAACTCCTCACTGTTGGCGCGCCGTTTGAACGGGGTAATTTAGTCCCTCTGCGCGAAGGGACAAAGTTGAAACTAACATTTTGTGATGAAACTTCAGCCTATACCTTTGAGGCGGAGATTATGCAACGGATTGCGGTCCCTTTACCAATGCTAGTTTTAGAGTTGCCAGATTCCATTGCTAAAGTTCAACGACGTAATTTTGTTCGGGTTCCTGCCGTATATCCAGTTACTTTTCGAATGGTTACTCGGGAAGGAATTAGTGATATTTATACAGGTACTATGCTTGACTTAAGTGGCGGAGGGATGCGCTTCTTGGTGGAGGAACAGATAGATAATAAATCATTAATTTACGTTCATCTAACTCTGCCCAATGAGGATCTTCAGACCCCGGCACGAGTTACTCGGGTTCAAAAGATAGAAGATAGCAAACGGTACGTAGTTTCGGTCGAATTTCACGATCTCTCGGAACGGGAGCGAGACCGAATTATTCGCTGTGTCTTTGAGATTCAAAGGGCCATACGTAAGAAAGGGTTGGTATAAAAATGGAGGTTACTCAGTTCCAACTGGACGCCTTGCGTGAAATAGGCAACATTGGGTCGGGACACGCTGCGACGGCCTTGTCCACCCTTTTGCAACGTCGAATCGATATGTCTGTACCAAAAGTCTGGGCAGTTCCGTTTGAACAAGTATCAGACATTGTGGGCCAGCTCGACACGCCTCAGGCGGTCATCTATGTGAAAGTTGAAGGGGAGGCCTCGGGAAAAGCCGTTTTTTTCTTTCCGGTAGAAAGTGCTGAAATAGTGGTTCATGCGCTGTTCGGGACGAATGAGCCTATGGATATTTATACGGATGAGATGGCTCAATCGGCTTTGAAAGAAGTTGGGAATATCTTGGTGAGTTCCTTCGTAGTTGCCTTAACCCAGTTTTCGGGGATTCCGCTTCAGCCTTCCGTACCTGCATTGGCGGTAGATATGATCGGAGCGATTTTAGATGCTATTTTTCTGGAAGAGGGCACGCTCGACGACACGGTGTTATTTATCGATACGCAACTCTCTGGAATTCCTAAGATTGAAGGACAATTTATCTTTTTGCCAGACGAGGGGTCATTGAATAAATTGTTGGGGGCTATGGGATTATGAGCGTCGTAATCACTGTCGGGATGGCGGATCTTAAAACGGCAAGATCGCCGGACCTTTTGTTGACCGCTGGATTAGGGTCGTGTATTGGAATTTGTATACATGATCCGTTTCTGAAGGTTGGTGGGATGGCCCACATTATGCTCCCGATGGCTAGTGGTAGTTCAGGGGGGAATCCGGCGAAATACGCAGATACTGCAATGATATTATTGCTTAAAGAAATTGCCAGTATGGGTGCCAGTAAATCTCGTCTAAGGGCCAAGATAGCTGGCGGCGCTCAGATGTTTTCGTTTCCGGGCAGACCGCCGATTCTTAAAATCGGAGATCGTAATGCCGAAGCAGTGGAACAAGAACTGAAAAAGTACGGGATTCCGCTTCTGGTTGCAGATGTCGGAGGAAGCTTTGGACGTACGATTCATTTTGATGTAGGGACAGGGGACTTACGTATACGAACGATTAATCATGGAGAAAAGGTGGTATGATGGCTGTCCGAAGTAGCGAACTGTTACAGGTTTGGGGTATGCGTCTCTCCTTAGCCACTGGCCTTATTGTCGTCTTGCTTAGTTGGATCAATGGGGTAAGGACGTTAGACTTAGTGGTGCGGGCAGGTGTTTCCTTTGGGGTTATGTATCTCCTAACGGTCGGAATCTTAAGCTTGTTTGATAAGACAGCACCGCCAAAGCCGGAGCTGGAGACGGAGCAACCAAGCTCGGATTCAGGGCGCGGCGGGGTAGTTGATTTCTCTGTCGGGGATGATGAGCTCCCAAAACCACAGGAAGAAGATTTAAAATTGCCTGGGCAGGTTGACCGGGATTTAAGCGCGGGGCTACCGGATAGCGAGCGACAGGCTGAAATTGTGCGCCGTATGGGTTGGGATGATGAGAAAAAGTAAGCGTGCGATTAGGAAATTCAAACCTCAACCTAGGGATTTCTGCGATGAATTGAATTAAGGAGGTGAGTAAGACTTGATACCCAATACTTATGAAGCCGCTTCGCGCGGATCGTGGAAACAAGAGCATATTGAAAAATATTTGCCGTTGGTTAAGCGCATTGCGGGTCGCTTGGCGATGTCCCTTCCGCCCCATGTTGCCGAGGATGATATCATCGGCTATGGTGTCTTTGGGTTACTCGATGCCTTGGAAAGGTTCGAAGCAGCACGGGGGTTTAAATTCGAAACGTATGCCTCAATCCGCATTCGAGGTTCCATGATTGATGGACTTCGAACGATGGACTGGGTTCCTCATTCGGCAAGACAGAAGGTGAAGCGAGTTCAAGACGGATTTGTTGAGTTGGAATACCGGCTAGGACGGGCAGCTACTGTGCAAGAAGTTGCGGATTTGCTCAAGGTTGAGGTTCGAGAGATAGAAGGGGTTTTAGCTCAGGCCCAAATGTTAACGATTACTTCATTCGATGAAACTACCATAGATGGTGAAGGGGACAGTAGTGGCACGCCACTCAATCTGCTGATTGATGCTGATGCCCAAGAAGCGTTCCAAGCCGTAGAAAAAGATGATCAAAAACGAATTCTTGCTGTAGCAGTAGATAAGTTGCCGGACAAAGAAAAATTAGTGGTTGCACTCTATTACCAAGAAGAAATGACCTTGAAAGAAATTGCAGCGATATTAAAACTTTCTGAATCCAGAATTTCTCAATTGCATTCGCAGGCGGTCTTGCGTTTAAGGGGAAGACTCAGTCGCCAGAAGAAGAATTTGTTCGATTAAATAATTGTCCTAATGTTTTATGGGGCCTTCGCCGATATACTCCATAGAGGTTCAAATAGGAGGTGACGGCATTGGCAGGTATTAATGTCCTTTCGGATACTCTGAAAGTTAGTGGCAAACTGGAAAAAACATTAATCTCAAAGGGAAAAGACGTAGCGGATAACCCTGAAAACGCTGCTGCAGAATTTGCAGCAATGCTCAGTGGTTCAATGAATCAAAACGTAGATCCGAAAGGGCAGAACTCAACAGCAGGCCAGGATTCGAAAGAAAAGCAGAGTGCTGAAGATCCCGTACCAAGCGCACAAAACCCGAACGGATTGGGCAGTATGCTAGGGTACGGTAATTTTGTGCTTCCATTTTTTTTACAGCCGATGCTGCAGAGTGAACTTCCGGCAGGCAAGGAGGCCAATTCCGGAAACGATGTGGGCCAGGGAACTGGAGGTTTAGCTATTTTGAATCTACTTTCTCTGGCATCAGATGAGGTTTCTGTGTCGACAGGGATGACGGCGCAGACAGCTCAAGGGGATAACCCTGGAATTACGGAGTTGGATAAATATAGACAGGTTATAGCAAACCTATTAGAAGTGCTCTCAGGAGAGATTACAGACAACTCTCCGAAGGGGTCTTCATTAGGTTCAGCAAGCCCTGGAACAAAGGATCTTAGTCAGGAAGTGGCGAAGATCCTTCAGGGCTGGATGTTGAGTACGGATGATGTTCCTAAAGAGAGTAAGGCTTCAAGTGCTCAAAAGGGAGTTCAACCGTTGCTTGATGGTTTAAGCGCATCATATCCATCCATCTCAGGCAGCATGATATCTAAAGTTCAACCGTTGCTTGATGGTTTAACTGCAGGGATGGGTACAGGCAACCCTGAGTTAAGTGCAAAGGCCTCTACACTGCTAGCAGCTCTTTACCCTATACTAGGTCAGGGAGTCAAGGAGTCAACAATGCCTCAGGGGGTGAATGAAACGTTACAAGCGGAGGGCGATATCGAGCCTATAGCGAAAGGGCGTTTGGAAACACTTGTGGGTCTGCTAGCGGGAAAAGGAAAAGACTTAGAACCAGCCGTAACTACGGTAAAAGATACAGCTTTTCTTACACACACGCAGCAAAAATCAGCTGATTTGGGTCTGCAAAAGATTAATACTTTGGATGTTCGAGGAATTGTAAACGAAGAGATTCACAAAGGAGATAGCACACAATCTGTCGAATCCTCTAGAGTGAAAGATGTGCAAAACCCGAATTCAAACGTGGGTATTGGGATCGCAAGCAACCTTGTAGCGGAGAACGTTGCAGGCGGGAAAACAATCGCGATTCCTGTATATGAACAGATCGCCGCTGTATTTCGCGAGTCAGCGATGAACAAATCTCAGGACTTGAAGCAACTCGATATTCAGCTACATCCAGAGAATTTAGGAAAGATTCAGATTGGAATGCGTTGGGAGAATGGGCAGGTCCATCTTGTCGTTCACGCTTCTGAAGCGGCAACTGGACAGCTCCTTCAGCATCAGCTCTCGGAGTTGCGCCAAAGCCTAACAAACCAGGGTGTGAACTGTGGCTCGATGCAAATGGGACAAGGTGGAGAACGGCAACAAAATCCTCACGGAGACGAGTCACAAAAGGTGTTCAATCAAAACACACACTCCAATGAGAATGAAGATATAATCCCTGTCATCAATCCACTTTCCCTTGAACAGGATGGTAGAAATCGAATTAATGTCACGGCTTAGGAGGAACTATGAGTAATACAGTTAATGGGACAAGCTCTACACCCAACGCGTCCAGCGCCGCGGATACTAATAAAGTGAAGGCTAATGATGCACTAGGAAAAGATGATTTTCTCAAATTACTAGTTGCGCAGATGCAAAATCAAGATCCTTTGAATCCAGTGGATAACAAAGAATCCATCGCGCAATTAGCTCAGTTTAGTGCCTTGGAGCAGATGACCAATATCTCAACATCCATGGATGCGTTGAACAATAGTATGACTAATTTTTCCCAGCAATCGTCACTCATCCAAGGGGCAGCAATGATTGGTAAAGTGGTGAGTGGGGTAGATATTGATGGAGTGACCACGATTGAAGGAATCGTTGAAGGTGTGAAGTGGCTTGATGGAGATCCCAAGCTGCAGATTCGTAAAGCGGACGGAACTCTTGTTGATCTAGAGATGGGTCTGATAACACAGGTTCAGAACCAAACTCCTGTGACACCAGACTCTGACACTAACGACCCAACCAAAGGTACTGATGACGACACTTCTACGACGAATGAAGAAAGCGTATCAGAAACAACAATGTAACTACGAGACTAAGATAGTTTCTGCATAAATTAGCAGAATATTGAGCTATAGAGGAGGAAATATGTCTTATGATGCGTTCATTATATTCCGCCATTTCTGGGTTAAAAAATCATCAAGTAAAAATGGATGTTATCGGGAATAACATTGCTAATGTTAATACGACTGGTTTTAAGAGGAGTCGGGTGACCTTCTCTACCATGCTCAGTCAGACTTTAAGAGGGGCATCTGCCCCTATAGATACGCCAGCAACAGGAGGTACTAATCCTATTCAGGTTGGCCTAGGAGCTTCACTTAGTTCTATTGATCAAATTATGACACAGGGAAGTTCACAGTCAACGGGAAACCCCACAGATATGATGATACAAGGACCTGGTTTCTTTGTTTTACAAAAGGGTGCAGATACAGTCTATTCTCGCGCAGGTTCTTTCACCCCGGACGGCAATGGCAATTTAGTTGAGCCAGCATCGGGGGCACAGGTATTAGATAGTTCTGGGAACCCAATCATTATTACGCCAGACACATATAGTAGCTATACCATCGATAAGACAGGTGCTATTACAGGTGTTCTTATGGTAGGAGGTACCACTGAACTAATTGCTCAAATTGGGATCGCGACGTTTGCTAATGATGCTGGCTTGACAAGTATAGGTGGTAGTTTTTACCGTGAATCCAACAACTCAGGCGTAGCTTCTTTAGGGACAGCAGGCGACGATACGCATACGGGTTCTGAAATAATTTCTAATGCTGTCGAAATGTCCAATGTCGATCTTTCTACAGAATTTACGGATATGATCGTGGCTCAGCGTGGCTTCCAGGCCAATTCAAGGGTGATCACGGTATCAGATACTCTCTTAGAAGAACTCATAAATCTCAAACGCTAATAATATGAACATTAAACCCATTTCGAGAAGAGGGAGGGCTACATTATGCGTCTAGTAGGAACTGCTGCATCCGGACTCCGTGCGCAGCAGGTAGCGATAGACACTCTAGGAAACAATATGGCTAATGTAAACACATTGGGATTTAAGGCTAATCAGATGATTTTCGCTGAAGCTTTGTCGACAGAGATGCGCTCAGGAAATACACAAATTGAAGGAAATGCAGCGGTTACCCTTGGCGTTGGGGCTGGTGTAGTGTATAACGCCAGCGGGACAAATTTCCAACAAGGTAATCTTGCCCATACGGGACGCCCTTTGGATTTGGGAATTGATGGATCAGGGTTCTTTCAGGTCAAGACGTCGGACGGAGAGATAAGCTATACTCGGGTGGGGACTTTTCAAGTAGATGGGTCCGGTCAACTTGTGGATATGCAAGGAAATGTGCTACAACCTAGTATTTCGATTCCTGCCGATGCGACAAACTTGGTAGTTGCTTCGAACGGCGAAATAAAGGGGGATGTCGCTGGAGCAGAGCAGACATTCGGTCAGATCTCCCTTGTCGGATTTCAGAATCCTGAGGGATTACAACAAAACGGGGATAACCTCTTTGTGCCTACAGTTAATTCTGGTGAACCACAGGTGGGGCAACCGGGTAGCACAATAGGAAATCAGGTTTTCGGAACGATTCGAGGTCAGTCCCTTGAACAATCAAATGTGGACTTAGCTACCTCAATGACAGATCTAGTGCTGGTCCAGCGAGCTTATCAAATGAATGCCAGGCTAGTTCAGGATGGAGACCAAATGTGGGGTATTTCTAATTCCATAAGGAGGTAAAGCTAAATGTCCGGTTGGTTAGATGGGCCAGTGTTAAACGTTTTGCAGAAAGGGCTTGGTGCTTCGAGTATGAGGCAACAAGTGTTGTCTAATAACGTAGCCAATATAGATACACCACAATTTAAACGCTCAGATGTTGATTTCCAAGCGGTATTGGGAGCCGCTTTAGGTGAAGATAGTGGAGCTCTATCAATGAAGCTGACGTCTCCAAAGCACATCCCAGGGCTTGCAGACGGCGGTGGGTCAGGGATTGTAACGGATCAATCAACATCGTTGCGTAATGACGGTAATAACGTCGATGTAGATCGCGAAATGTCCAATGTGGCTGAAAACGGCCTTTACTACAGCTCCCTAACCCGTGCCATCTCTTCACAACTAGGTTTGCTTCGGACGGTTATAAAGTAAGTTCAGGTTCAAAACCCCTGAATGATTAAAAAGGCGGGGTACAAGGTGATTCGAGGACTATATACTTCAGCTACAGGTATGTTGGCCGCCCAAAGACAGAGCGAAGTTATCGGGGATAATGTTGCAAATATGAAGACTACTGGTTATAAAGAACAAATAGCTAGTAATATTTCATTCCCTTCACTTTTGATTCAACGTATGGGCGGAAACCAAGCTTCTGAAGTCACGCCGATCGGTGGAATGGGGATGGGGGTAGGTGTTGATCGTGCCACAGTGTCTAATCTTCAGGGGGCGTTACAGTCGACAGACATTAAGACGGACTTGGCGCTAACGTCACCGGGTTATTTCGTAGTTCAGACGCCTGGGGGAGAGCGATATACGCGCAATGGACATTTTCAGCTAAACGCTAACGGTACGCTTCAGTCTCCCGATGGATATGCCGTACAAGGTGAAAATGGCTCAATCGGCCCACTAAGTCCAGAATTTAGCGTCAGCGCAGATGGTACAATTATAGATCAAGGGCGGACTGTCGATCGTTTACGTGTCGTAGACGTTCCTGCAGATGCCTTAAGACGTGAAGGACAATCCTTGTATAGTTCGTCTCAAGCGGTTCAAGTATCTCCTACCGCTCAAGTCCTTCAGGGATCGATTGAAGCCTCGAATGTTGATATTTCAGGACAAATGATTCATATGATGACGGTCATGAAAGCTTATGAAGCCAATCAAAAAGTGATCCAGACCCAAGACGGAATGTTAGATAAGGCCGTTAATGAGGTTGGGAGAATTTAGTGAGAGTGAAAGGAAGCTTGTTTGAATGAATGTTGCCCAAATGTTTCTCTTATTTCAATTTCAGCAAATGAATGCGGCTTGGCAAACGGCTCAAACGGATCAGACTGGGTCGTCTGAAACTTCAGGAGTAAGTGGTAATTCGAATTCGCTTCTTTTCGCTACTCTATTTCAAGCCGCGCTTGGGAGAGGGACAACCGCTGCCCAAGGGTTAACTAGTCAATTGAGAGACTTATCTACCACAGGGCAGGTCAATGGCTATCAACTAGCCTCTGCTCCCCAGACTAAGGGCGGGAACGTTAGTTCTCTAGAAAATGTTATTTATTCAATGTCTCAGAAATACGGGGTCGATCCAGATTTGATTCGTCAGGTGGTCAAAGCAGAATCAGGTTTCAATTCCGATGCAACGTCACAGTGCGGAGCCATGGGCTTGATGCAGTTAATGCCAGGAACTGCTGCTTCTTACGGTGTGAGAAATGCTTATGATGCGACACAAAACCTAGATGGAGGAACACATTTCTTAAAGGATTTGCTCGACCGTTTTCAGGGAAATATACCCCTAAGTCTAGCTGCTTATAATGCTGGGCCGGGGGCAGTTGATAAATACAATGGGATACCACCGTATAAGGAAACACAGGGCTATGTGCAGAAGATTATGGCGGGGTTGAGCCAGAAAAATTGGGAAGCTTAGAATTAGAATTAAGCACTTTCAAAGGACAACGAAACAAATCTTTAACCCTCTTCGGCAACGAAGGGGGTGTTTCTTTCTGCTGTGCAGTAACGCCTATTAATTACTGGAACAGGTGAATTACAGTCCAATGCTAGCTAGATAGGACTTTAATCCTGCCGAGAAAAGCTAAAGTTTCAGAACAGATTAACCGATACATTAAACTAGGACTAAGTATGACATATAACGCATATTCGGCTCGATACGTAACAGATTTTGGCTTCAATAAGCGTATTTGCCCATATAGGACAAGTTAGCTTTCCTTAGATTTGTCAAAAAGGAAAGTAAGAAGTGATCAAGCTTATAGAATGGATGAAAGAAGGAGGATTTGAGTAAGAAGACAACGGT
>DATMYU010000574.1:0-2144 GCA_035560775.1 Desulfosporosinus sp. | reverse complement strand
GTAAAATATGTAGGTCAAGCATCTAATTCTACATTTGCACTGCTTCCCTCGTCAACAAGTGCGACTTTTACCAAAGTAGTTCAGAAAATCCCTGTAAAAATTGAATTCGATAAAAGCGATAATACACTGCTGCCTGGTACGAATGCTGTTGTCAATATCCACATTAAGTAATGAGGGGAAATGAATATGACAGAACAACAAGACATTCAAGAACGTGCAGACGACGGTGTAAATAAGTGGGCAGCCTTATTTGTTGTAGTAATTGGTACGTTTATGGTTATGCTAGACAGTAGTATCGTTAATATCGCCCTTCCTAAAATGATGAATGTCTTTGGATCAGATTTGGAAGCGGCAAAGTGGATTCTTACCGGATACACACTGGCCATGGGCGCAGTTATACCTATAACGGGGTTCTTAAGTGATACCTTCGGGATCAAGAAACTATTTATAGTTGCCTTGTCAATATTCACCTTAGGGTCGTTCTTGTGCGGTTTAGCTTGGAGCAATACAGCGATGGTAGTCTTCCGTATTATCCAGGCAGTAGGTGGCGGCGCCATTATGCCTGTGGGAATGGCGTACATTTTTTCGATATTTCCCGTTAGTGAACGCGGTAAAGCCTTGGGATTTTGGGGTATAGCTTCAATGTCCGCACCTGCTATAGGACCGACACTAGGTGGCTATATCATTCAATATATGGACTGGCGCTTTATTTTTTATGTTAATGTTCCAATTGGAGTCGTGGGTATTTTCTTTGCAGGTATTTTATTGACTAAAACATCGCTTAAACCATATCAAGGAAATTTTGATTTTATCGGATTCTTTTCCTCGGTTATAGCGATTGTTAGTCTCTTATATGTCCTTGGTGAAGGCAATTCTATTGATTGGGGAAATATCCAATTCCCGCTTATACTGGCCTTAGGATGTGGCAGTCTTCTCATCTTCATTGTGACCGAATTAGGTCATCCCGAGCCCTTGCTAGATTTAAGGTTGTTTAAAAACTATGATTTTACGCTTAGTCAAATTATTACAAGTATAACGATGATGGCTATAATGAGCGGAATATATATGCTGCCTTTATTTTTGCAAAACTTAAGAGGATACACAGCTATGCAAACAGGTTTGATACTTCTCCCTTCGGCACTTTCCTCTGCCTTTATGATGCCGATTAGTGGTGCTCTTTTTGATAAGTTCGGAGCAAAGGTCGTAACAATTCCCGGCCTTTTAATAATTGCCATAACAACCTATCAAATGTCTAAGTTTAACATGGATACGACAGTAGCGACTATTACTGTGGTATCTACAATTAGGGGAATCGGACTTGGGTTTTCGATGATGCCTGTCGCTACTGCGGGAATGAATGCCATACCGAGACATTTAGCCGGGGGAGCAACGGCCCTGTCAAGTACCCTTCGTAGTATTGTACAAGCCCTAGCAATTACATTTATTACCTCGGTGATTTCGACTAAGTCAGTTATTAACTATGCTAGATTTACTGAGCAGATAACCCCATTCAATCATACGGCTAGCAACATCAGCAACGTTATGCAAGGGGCTTTTATGAAATCTGGCTTATCCCAAGGGAATGCTCATGGGTCAGCGTTGTCGACCCTGGGGAGAATGCTTTATGCTCAAGCCTATCTTGATGCTATAAATTACGCGATTGCGGTGACAGTACCTGCGGCATTGGCCGGTGTTATATTTGTTATAATGATGAGTAGTAAAAAAACTACCAAGAAAAGAGAGCTAGAGAAAAGTTTGGTGAAGGAGAAGGTGTTACATGAATCAGAAACCAAATTTGCAGGATTTGTGGAGTAACCCCTCTGAAAGAGTCGTATATCTGTTTAAGGCTGTTCACAAGATATATAGAGATCAGGTCTATGAAAAATCTCGGCAATATGGTTTTACCGGCCCTCAACTCGGTCTGATTATCGGGCTCAGTAAGAATCCTTATATAACTTTGACGGAAATGAGCGAATGTTTGGGTTTATGTAAAAGTACTGTTTCTGGCATGGTAGATCGTTTGGTTGGGCAGGGAGTGGTCATCAGAGAGATTCCTGAGGATAATCGGAGAATTGTTAGATTATCATTATCGCCTGAATTTCAAAACAATAATGTTTTGAAAGAGTTAGCCAATAAATATATTA
>DATMYU010000573.1:0-3974 GCA_035560775.1 Desulfosporosinus sp. | reverse complement strand
AGCACTAATAAAACAATAAATAATCCTAAAAAAACAAAGGTCATGGAAATATCCTCCTTTGCCTAAAACATAATACATTCTATGCATGTTAGAACAAAGTAGAACTAGCCTTCTTCCGAAAGAACTACAGGAAATGTATGCCTTCGGGCTGACAAAAAGAAAACCTGGCTGGCACCCGAAGACACTGTCTTCGCACGTATTAGTCATTCTGTCAGCCGCAGGTGCCAGCGGCCGCCTTAGTTGCACTTATACCACCCAAATTATGCTACTCAAGACTTGTACTTTCTGTGTAGGTACAAAAAGGGACTGTCTCTTCATAGAAATTGTATTTCTATAGAATAGACAGCCCCTAAATCATGATCTATTGCTAATTCTTAGATTGAATTCCTAATCCCACTTTTGCTCAGCCAGACGTTTGTAGGAATCATAGCGAATCTTTGCGTTCTTTTCAGCGCCCACGAAGAGTTCTTCAGCACTCTCTGGGAAGGTGTTCAGCAAAGAAGAGTAACGCACTTCGCCCATGATGAACTCACGAAAGGACGTCGTCGGCTCTTTAGAATCGAGACTAAATGGGTTCTTGCCTAGATCGATCAGATCAGGATTGTAGTGATAAAGATGCCAGTAGCCGGAATCAACCGCTTTCTTCGCCTCTTGTACACTTTTAGTCATACCTGCCTTGAGACCGTGGTTAATACAGGGAGCATAAGCAATAATCAATGAAGGTCCTTTATACGCCTCTGCTTCTTGAATAACCTTAAGAGTTTGAGCCATGTCCGCACCCAAAGCAATTTGCGCTACATAGACATAACCGTAAGTCATAGCTATAGCGCCAAGGTCTTTCTTGCGAATCTTTTTACCGGATGCTGCAAACTTGGCTACAGCAGCGCACGGAGTCGATTTAGAGGATTGTCCACCCGTATTGGAATAAACCTCGGTATCGACAACAAAAACGTTTACATCGTCTCCAGAAGCTAAGACGTGATCTAATCCTCCAAATCCGATATCATAAGCCCAACCGTCTCCACCGATGATCCACTGGGATTTTTTAATGAGGTGATCTTTCTTCGCAGAGATTTCTGCGAGGACTGCATTATCTCCAACGTAACCTTTAAGTCCAGCAAGAATCTTAGCAGTCGCTGCTTTGGAGGCTTGAGCGTCATCTGAAACCTTGAGCCACTCTTGAAAAGCTTCTTTTAGCTCAGAACTAATTTCAAATTCAAGAGCTTGCTTCATCAGATCAGCCAGTTTTTCACGGAGTTGGCTAACGCCCACGGACATACCATAACCGAATTCGGCATTGTCCTCGAACAAGGAGTTGGCCCAAGCAGGTCCTTTACCCTCCACGTTGGTCGTATAGGGAACTGCGGGAGCACTTCCAGACCAGATAGAGGTACAACCGGTAGCATTGGCAATCATCATGCGGTCGCCGTAAAGTTGGGTAATAAGTTTAATATAAGCAGTCTCGCCACACCCTGGACATGCTCCATTGAACTCAAGTAAAGGTTGAGCAAACTGGCTAGCTTTAACCGTAGTCACGTTAAAAAGCTTGCTCTTGTTCGTAAGAGTAACAGCATACTCCCAGTTCTCTGCTTGACGTTCGATTTGTTCAGAAGCTGGCTCCATGATCAGAGCCTTCCCTTTGGCCGGGCAAACTTCTGCGCAGTTGCCGCAACCCGTGCAATCCAACGGACTGACCTGAACACGGAATTGTAGACCCACTGCTTCTTTACCATTCGCTTTCTTGGCCGTAAACGTTTCTGGAGCGTTTTTCACTTCTTCCTCGTTCAATAAAAACGGGCGAATCGCTGCGTGCGGACAAACATAAGAACATTGGTTGCACTGAATACATTTATCCACTTGCCACTCTGGTACAATGGCTGCAATACCGCGTTTTTCGAAAGCGGCGGTTCCTAGAGGCACAGTTCCATCTTCAATACCTAAGAACGTACTAACTGGAAGATTATCTCCCTCCATAGCATTCACTGGACGGAGAATATTCGTGACGTAAGCAGGCTCTTCAACCGCTGCTGCAGCTTGAACTTGAGCGTTGTCTGTATTCCAAGACGTAGGTATTTCCACTTTAACAAAGGAAGTTACGCCTTGATCAATCGCCGCATTGTTCATATCCACAATGTTTTGACCCTTTTTACCATAGGACTTCACGACAGAAGCTTTTAGGTAGTTGATGGCCTCTTGGACAGGAATGACGTTAGCCAACTTAAAGAAAGCAGCTTGCATAATCATGTTGGTGCGGGAGCGGAGTCCAATTTTACCAGCAATCGATACCGCATCAATGATGTAAAAGTTCACGTTATTTTTGGCAATGAATTGCTTCATAGCAGCCGGAAGTTTTTCTTCCAATTCTTCGACTGTCCACTGGCAGTTCAAGACAAAAATGCCATTTGGTTTTAGACCTTTTAAGAGATCATATTTATTAACATAGGTTTGGTTAGAACAAGCGATGTAATTTGTGCCCGTAACATAATAAGGTGATTTAATTTCTTTCTTCCCAAAACGGAGGTGGGAAATCGTGATTCCACCAGATTTCTTACTGTCGTACTGGAAATAAGCCTGTACATAGAGCTTGGTGTGATCTCCAATAATTTTAATCGCTTGCTTATTTGCGCCAACAGTACCATCTGAACCGAGGCCCCAGAACTTGCAGGAAATAGTCCCTTCTGGTGCAGTATCAATCGTTTCGTCTTCAACTAAGGATGTATGAGTTACATCATCCACAATACCGATGGTAAAGCCATTTTTTGAGCTTTCAGACTTAAGGTTTTTATAGACAGCCAATACTTGAGAAGGCGTTGTATCTTTGGAACCCAAGCCATAACGTCCACCAACAATCACCGGTCTAATATCGCTTGTATAGAAAATATCCTTAATATCTAGATAAAGAGGTTCACCTGTGGCACCAGGTTCTTTGGTGCGATCAAGTACGGCAATTTTCTTGACAGTCTTAGGCAACACTTTAAAGAAATAATCACTAGAGAACGGACGGTACAGATGAACCTTAACTACCCCAACTTTTTCCCCTTTTGCAACGAGATAGTCAATGGTTTCCTCTATTGTGTCACAGATCGAGCCCATGGCCACTATGACATACTCCGCATCGGCTGCACCATAATATTGGAATGGATGATATTCCCGACCCGTGAGTGTCTTATACTCTTGCATATAATGTTCGACCATGTCAGGTATCACATCATAGAAAGGATTGGAAGCTTCACGGCCTTGAAAGTAGATATCAGGGTTTTGAGCTGTTCCGCGCAGAACGGGATGTTCAGGATTTAAGGCACGGTCACGGAAGGCTTGAACCGCCTCCATATCTAAAAGTTCTGCAACTTCTTCATACTCCGGTACTTCAATTTTTTGAATTTCATGAGACGTACGAAATCCGTCAAAGAAATGAACGAAAGGTACACGAGATTTGATTGTTGCGAGGTGAGCAATAAAGCCCATATCTAATGCTTCTTGTACGCTATTTGAGGCAAGTTGGGCAAAACCCGTGGCGCGCACAGACATAACGTCCTGATGGTCACCAAATATTGAAAGTGCATGAGTTGCCAGGGCACGAGCACTCACATGGAATACGCAGGGCAAAAGTTCACCGGCAATTTTATACATATTAGGGATCATTAAAAGTAAACCTTGTGACGCTGTGTAAGTGGTCGTTAACGCTCCAGCCTGAAGTGAACCGTGTAAGGCACCGGCAGCACCTCCCTCAGATTGCATCTCCACGACTTTAACAGTTTGTCCAAAGACGTTTTTCCTTCCATGAGCTGCCCATTCATCGACTAATTCAGCCATCGTCGAAGAAGGGGTAATAGGGTAAATTGCGGCAACTTCCGTAAATGCGTAAGACGCGTGGGCGGCCGCTTCGTTGCCATCCATAGTTTTCATTTTAGCCATTAATTGCATCCTCCTAATTATGTGATTATTTTAACCTTCGAAACTTTATGAAAGGTGAC
>DATMYU010000572.1:0-4963 GCA_035560775.1 Desulfosporosinus sp. | reverse complement strand
ATATACATCTTCTAATCCGTTTATTATTGGATTGAATTCCATTCCTGACCCTTCTTTCCCGAAATTGCTATTATTTGCATTATAACATAATTCTCGAAATTCGAGAAAAGATATAAAACAATAAGGGAAAGGACTGTATGCCACTTTTGCCTACAGTCCCTTAATAGCCTTAATGATATTGTTTCAACCCTCGACGTTGGCGTTTAATCGCCTTGCGAACTTCATTGGCAACTCTCCAAGTTTCAGGTTGATGAGGTGTTATTAACTCTAATCTTCCCGATCGCTTATCTATTAGAATATCAACCGTCGGTTTGCGCCCTTGGGATTTTTCTCCAGGGTGTAAGATATCAATTCCAATTTTATGTTCATCATACTGAGGAGGAACGAGGTAATTCAATACTTCTTCAGTCGCATCCATTAATTCCACAACCTGATCCTGCGGATAACCTTCCCGCAAGAGGACTTCTCGAACTTGATTCAATGGCTGATCCAGAGTGAGTAGCATCTGAGCGCGCTGTACTAAATTATAATCGATATCCATTTGACGCCACCTCTTATCTGTTTTATTTACATTTACATTTTCCCCTCAAACTTTCTAATGAATACTGATACATCTTAGCGGATTTGTTCATCTCTTCCAAGCTTGTTGAAAATTTTTTGAGGAGGCTTAATATGTCAAAATTGATTTCCCTTCCTTTTCTATTAGCTACAGTCTCAGGAATCGCTATGGCTATCCAAGGCACATTAAATTCATCATTGAGTCAAAAAACATCGTTACTTTCCGCGACCCTCGTGGTCCACATTGTAGGTACTTTTGTCGCTTTAATTGCCGCACTAGCATGGAAAACTCCGCTCTTAAAACACCACTGGCTTGCTATTCCATGGTATCTGTATCTGGGGGGTGTACTCAGTGTCTTGATTGTTGGACTCGTTGCCGTAAGTATCCCAAAGGTTGGCGTGTGTAACGCAACCACAGCGATTATCATCGGCCAGGTTAGTATGGCTGTGCTTATTGATCATTTCGGATGGTTTGGTATAAGTCGTCTACCTTGGAATCCATGGCAGCTTGTTGGCATCGGTTTATTTGCCGCAGGAGCGAAACTACTCTTCCGGTAATTGATTATGCACTCGTTATTTATTAGCGCGGGCCACAATCAAATCCATATTATTAATAATTGCGTAAATTTCGTCACTAACGACATATTTGCGAATTTGGCCATTAGAGGCCAGAATCACCGAACTTTTACCTGTAGCATTTTGATCGCTTTCGATGAGTCGAAGCAGAAAGGCATAAGCTTCACTACTCACGGCGAGCTGCTTAAACTCTCCATCAGCGACAAATATAACCCAATAACCGGTGGAAACTTCGCTTTTCCCATTATTATAAAGGGCACTGGATACATTCGAGAAATCTTGTCCGAGGAGCGTCTGAGGATCCGTTAAACCCGAGTTAATATTCGTGTCTGCTGACGGGTTCAGCTGATAGTCTGTATTCAGCGTACTAGCTTGAGTAACCGGGTCCGATAGGCGTGAGTATATATCCTTAAAGAAGTTTGGAAATAGAATATAACCACCAACACCAATTATAAGAATCCAAAGAGCCAAGGCTTTTAAATCCTGTCTTACTTCCTTACGCGGTGGTCGTCCCCAGGTATTTGGCATGCCCTTCCCCTCCAGTAAATTCATAGTCTAGTTTACAAATGACTGCTACTAAGCCATGTATACGTTCGTTCTTACCAAGATATACTTGCATCTCACAATTCTACCCTCTAAAATAAGGAGTGAGGTGGGGAATATGGATCTACTTCGACAAAAACTGACCCTGTTGCCGGAGAAGCCAGGCGTATATCTTATGAAAGATACCCAAGGGCAGATTATTTATGTCGGTAAGGCAAAACTTCTAAAGAATCGTGTGCGATCTTATTTTACGGGATTGCATGATGGTAAAACCGGACGGCTCGTAAGTCAAATTGTCGATTTCGAATATATTATGACTGAATCAGAGGTTGAGGCTCTTGTCCTAGAATGTAATTTAATTAAAAAACACAATCCGAAATACAATATTCTTTTGCGAGACGATAAGACCTACCCTTATTTGATGATTACAGATGAACTCCACCCGCGGATCCTCGTTACTCGCCAAGTAAAAAAAGGAAACGGTAAATATTTTGGACCATATCCGAATGCAACTGCTGCTAAAGAGGCTGCTCGTTTACTTAATCGTCTATTCCCATTTCGAAAATGCCGTCAACTTCCCACTCGACCTTGTCTTTATTATCATTTAGAACAATGTCTTGCGCCTTGCGTTGCTAACATAGAACTTGACGAATACGCGAGAATGTGCAAAGAGGTTTCCACCTTTCTTAAAGGAGACCAAAGCGAGATACTCGCATTATTAAATGGAAAAATGCAAACGGCATCCGAGGCACTCCAGTTTGAACGTGCGAAAGAATATAGGGACCTTATCGAAGACCTGAAACGCCTCGGAGAAAAGCAAAACATCACGCTCAATGATTTTACTGACCGTGATGTTTTGGGGTATGCAATAACCACTGATCAAATGTGTATTCAGGTTTTTTATATACGACAGGGCAAATTGCTTGCCCGCGATAGTTTTATCTTTCCTTATTATGAAGAGCCAGAAGAGGCCTTCATTTCGTTTGTAGCTCAATTTTATATAGAGCGCAGAGTATGGCCTCAGGAAATATTGCTCCCACCGATTGAAGCCTCGGCCTTAGCTAGTTTATTTCCTATTACCATTCCTCAAAAAGGCAGGAAACACGACCTCCTAGAGATGGCGATGTCCAATGCCCAAACCACCCTCCAGGACCAAATCACACTAGAAGTGCGCCACCAATCTGAAACTCAACTAGCTTTAGGAACTCTCGGAGAACACTTAAACATCCCTGCTCCCAACCGAATCGAAGCTTTTGACATTTCGAATACTGCCGGGACACATACCGTGGCCGGTATGGTTCAATTTATCGATGGCAAACCCCAGCGCAAAGGGTACCGAAAATATAAAATTCAACCTATGGAGAAGTCCGATGATACGGCTGCGATGGAGCAGGTTGTTCAGCGTCGATATGCACGGTTGATCTCTGAAAACGATCCCCTTCCCAACTTAATCTTAGTCGATGGGGGTAAAGGACAAATCCATGCAGCATTAAAGGCTTTAAAGGAGCTAAACTTAACGATTCCTGTCGCTGGAATGGTTAAAAATGATCGACACCAGACTCACGGACTCTTGGATCAATTCGGTAATCCAGTCGCTTTACCCAAAAGTCACCCCACCTTTTATTTACTGGGCAGGATCCAGGATGAGGTCCACCGCTTTGCCATCACGTTTCATCGCCAACAAAGAGCAAAAAACATGACGCTATCCGCTCTTGACGACATCGCCGGCATTGGACCGAAGCGTAAACAACACCTGTTACGTCACTTTGCCTCCCTTGACGATATTCAACGCGCAAGTATCGAGGAAATCCAAGCAGCCGGACTCCCGCAAAGCGCTGCTACACTGATCTACCAGTATTTCCACACCACACCTTCAGAGGCTCCAGTGTAAAGTGCGAATGATAATGTAAGGAGAGAACGTCCGCATGATCTTAAATTACAGAGTTGAATTATGTCGAAAGTGTTACTTTAAACGGACCCACAAATGTTCCGTTTCGGACTCTTATATTCAAACCCCATTGGCTGCCTATATTAAACCTGGTGGTGAATGTATTAGATACAAACCGGTTCCCTGGTTGCCCCAACTTTAAAAAAATATCTCATTTTCATTCATCAGTGGTGCCGCTTAAGCGGCATGGAGGTCTGATACGTTAAAGAAAACTTGGCTGGCGCCCGAAGACACTGTCTTCGCACGTATTAGTCATTCTGCCAGCCGCAGGCGCGGCGACCGCCTAGTTGCACTTATACCACCCGAATTATGCCGCCCAAAACTTACACTTACTGTAAAGGTACAAAAAAGTACAACAGCAACTTTTTTAGTTGCTGTTGTACTTTTTCGCCTAAGACTATTGCGCCCTACGAGCACCGAGATAACGGCCTGCATAATAACTCTCATCAAGGCTTGAAACACTTACACCACTATTTGATGCATGTGCGAAACGTCCTCCTCCGATATAAATGCCAACATGGGACGCTCCCGAAGTATAAGTGTGAAAGAAAACTAAATCACCCGATTGCAGTTGCTTGCGACTTACAGATGACCCCACTTTGAATTGTTCTGCAGCAGTTCGTGGCAAGGAAACGCTGGAGCCTTTAAAGACATATTGAGTATATCCTGAACAATCAAAGCCCTTGCGGCTAGTTCCTCCAAAGACATATGGTGCGCCGACAAGACTCAGTGCATGCTCCACAAGCTCAGAACTGCCTGATCGAGAAACCTGTTTTTGGGACGCTGTTGCTACTTGAACAGGCTTCGTATTGGTTTTAGAAGCAGGTGCCACTTTAGTGGGTTGCGTTGTCGTGGGTTGAACAGAAGCCACAGCAACCGGGTTACTTTTGGTTGAGCTTGGGGCTGACTGATCAGGCGAGGTGGTAGTTACCTTATTGGTAACCACAGGGCTAGCTGTCCATTTAAACTGTTTACGAACGGCTTTAGTATAGGTTGCAGTCGGTATAACGGTTGAAGCCACGAGCGTTGGCTTCAGAGAAGTACGAATGGGTGCGGTTGGTGTTGAAGCCGATGCCGTAAAGCTACTCGCTAAAAGTAAGCCTGCCAAAGTCGCGCTTCCCAGCCACATCCGTGCAGATGAGGGAATCAGCAAGAAATTGTCCACCTTTCATTAGCTTACGAGGTTAGTTGACGGATTCGGGCCGAAGGTGTTAGCCCTACACGTAAAAAAATACGTGATTCACCCCAATATAATCCCCCGTTCCAAGAACATAAAGCTTGGATTCAGCCTTTTCACCTTTTTTTCAATGTTTATTTGATAATTATTCGCTACGAATC
>DATMYU010000571.1:0-2163 GCA_035560775.1 Desulfosporosinus sp. | reverse complement strand
GTGCGGAATAGCGAAAACGAATGCATTCTTAAAGGCACCGGAGAGCTTGCAAGGGTTGGTAAAATGCACCTCTGCATCCAGGTGATTCGCCTTCCAAGAAAGGAATTTCTAATTTATTGTCGAACTATAATCAATTAACGTGAACAACAGTAAAAGTGCGGTATGTTCTATCTACAATTAGAAAAAACATACAACACTTTTACCATTGAAATGGAGGAAATATCCTCATGTTAGTTACTGACAGTATACATATGGTTGAGGGGGTAAAGGGAGCTCATGTATACCTTGTGACAGGTTCCAAACTATTTTTAGTTGACACAGGATTACCGGGTCAAGAACGTCGGATATGCAAATATCTAGACGCCATCGGAATTAATCCCTCTGCTCTCCATGGTATTGTTCTTACGCACTATGACGTTGATCACCTTGGAAGTGCTGTGGCAATGCAGCAGCTTGCTGGCTGTCCCATCTATGCACATTCTCTAGAGATACCCTTTATCCTCGGTCAAAAGAAGCGTCCCGGCATCAAACATTGGTTACCAGTGGTAACCCGACCTGTCTTCGGAAAGTTAATTGCTCCAACTGATCTTCATCCTTTGACAGATGGGGAACTATTCGACGATTGGGAAATCCTCCATACACCCGGCCATACCCCTGGCCATATTTCTCTATACCGTAATGGTATTGCGATTGTCGGAGACCTTTTTCAGGGTGGAGAACTACGCTTAGCTCCAAGTTTTTTTACCTGGAACACAGAAGAATTGAAAAGGTCAGCCCGAACCCTAATTGAACGTCCTCTGCGCTGGATTTTACCGGGACACGGTCCAGCAACGCCCGCATCGAGTCATTGGCTAGACAAACTTCAGAAATCACTAAAAACCCGTTAAAATTCTTCGCTAAAACTTATTATTGTAGCGGAGAATCGTCTGTAATCTGAACTTTGCTCAGAGTATCTTTCACTTGTCCACGTATAAACGTTAGATACTCTTGGCGCAATGCCTCTTGTTCATCGCGCTCCCAGTTTTCAAGTCCAACGGAGCGTTGTTTTCTTGATAACTCATTAATTCGTTCGATAATCACTTTAATGGGTGAAGTTCTCAAAGCAAGATTCTCCTTTCGTTTAATTCCGTCGATTGTTTGATATTTTTCCACATTATAACATATTAGTACCTCATCTGCATTTCGAAGATACTCTTGATCTGAAGGAGGAATAATTATGGGATTGTCTTCAAAAACGCGATTGCGCGTTCGTTACTCTGAAACAGATCAAATGGGTATAGTTTATCATGCTAATTATCTTGTTTGGTTTGAAGTTGGAAGATCAGAACTTTTCCGAGAATTAAACCTTCCTTACACGCAATTCGAGGAACAAGGTCTTGGTTTAGCAGTCGTCGAGGTCAGTTGCCGCTACCGCAAACCTTCACGGTACGATGATGAGCTTATAATAGTTACCAGTTTAGAGCACATATCGTCACACGGAGCAAGTTTTTCTTACCGAATTTATCGTGAAGAAACCCTTTTAGCAGAAGGCAAAACAGATCACGTGTTTATCAACAAAGAAGGTCATCTAGCAGACGTTCGACGGTATGCAATATGGCCACTTTTACAACCAATTTTGGAAAACAAAAAATAGGTTAGCTCATGTCCATGCGATATAACTAGGCGATATATCTATATTACGTCCGTTTTCATACCTATACAGACCCCCATGCCGCTTAGTGGCAGCACTGATGAATGAAATAATGCTTATTCCAGGGCAGAAAGTATAAGTTTTGGGTGGTATAATTCGGGTGGTATAAGCGCAACTAGGCGGCCGCCGGCGGTCTCTTCTCGCCATCCATGGCTACAGAGACACTTGGCCATCCTTGGCCGGCGCCTGCGTCTGCGTCTGACAGAATGACTAATACGTGCGAAGACAGTGTCTTCGGATGCCAGCCAAGTTTTCTTTAATATATCGATTGTATTTCTTCACACTCCATGGTATTATGTATACATAATACAAAATGGAGAGAGGAAGTGATTTTATGTTTCTAGTTACGTGGATCGAAGGCGAAGAAGTGAATTATCGACTCGTAAAGAAGCAAGAACTTCCAGCAGTGATGGCAAACCTTGGACAACATGCTATTATCCAAAAATTAGCATCATAAAAGCATTATGATTGCC
>DATMYU010000570.1:0-3431 GCA_035560775.1 Desulfosporosinus sp. | reverse complement strand
GTATATATTTATGAACAAAAACGTCATCCGGGTTATTGGGGTACCCATTGATTTGGGGGCTGGTCGCCGCGGGGTAGATATGGGGCCTAGTGCAATACGATATGCTGGATTAAATGAGCGTTTACAGCGGTTGGGATGGGACATTGAGGATCATGGAAATGTAGAGGTTCCGGTTCCAGAGACACGAGAAATCAAGGACAAGCGGCTCAGATATTTGCCGGAAATAGCAATGGTCAATGAGCAGCTCTATCTCAAGGTGTCCGAGGCAATAACGGAGGGGGTTATTCCCTTAATCCTAGGCGGGGATCATAGCTTGGGAATTGGTACTCTAGCTGGCTTGGCAGCAAACGGACGTTGTTTTGGCTTGATTTGGTTTGATACACATGGGGATTATAACTCACTAGACACCACGGGTAGTGGCAACATTCATGGGATGTCCTTGGCCGTGGCCAACGGAATCGGCGCGCAGGAACTAACCTCTATTGGGGGCAAACAGAAAAAAATACGAGAGGAAAATACGGTGATTATTGGGGCTCGTGAAATAGATATTAAAGAGCGGGAAATGCTTCAAAAATCCAAGATCACCGTATTTACCATGCGGGATATTGACCAACTTGGAATGAAGGAAGTGGTCACCCAAGGAATAAAAATTGCCTCCCAGGGAACAGTGGGAATACATGTTAGCTTTGATTTAGATGTCATGGATCCTGAAGGGGCGCCAGGCGTAGGGACACCAGTTGCCGGAGGAGTTACATATCGGGAGGCGCATTTGGCTATGGAACTTTTGGCGGATTCTGGTCGTATATCGAGTATGGATATGGTAGAACTGAATCCGATCTTGGATAACCGGAATAAAACCGCCGAATTAGCGGTGGGGCTCATCTGTTCAGCATTTGGTAAACGTATCTTTTGATACAAGGTTTACCTCCGTTGCCGTAAAGACCCTAGTTTCAACTATGGGGATATAAGGCAAATCTAAAGACATTTGTGTTATAATTAGTCCAATCCAGCTATGGTAGTGTCAAGTACTTAAGATGAGGGGAAAATAAGAATTTATTAGATCTTGGGATAGGAGTCAGAAGAGTATGGAAGATGCCGAGATCATTCGGCAAGTACGAGCAGGTCATCACGAACAGTATACTGATCTTGTTCAGCGTTATCAGGAGCCTTTAATTCATTTTTTGCGGCGAACGCTCGGTTCGGAGGCGGATGTTCTAGATTGCACGCAGGACGCGTTTTTAGCGGCCTACCGCAATTTGAATCGATATTCGCAGGAACATCCGTTTCGGGCTTGGTTATATGCTATCGCTCGTAATAAAGCCCTTGACCTCCTTCGCAAGCGGCGCAGAGAGGTTTCGCTGACTTTGGAGGAAAACCTCGTAGATCGGCAGCTTAGACCTGAGGAGGTCTGGTTGGCGAAAGAACAGGCTTCTTTGCTTTCTGAGGTGTTAAACGAGCTTCCGGAACATTATAGGCAGGCACTTTATTTGCGCTATCATCAAGAACTTTCGTACGAAGAAATTGCCCTGGTATTACAAGTCCCCGTAAGTCGGGTTAAGACCTACCTCCATCGAGGAAAAGAAAAACTGCGCCAGCGTTTGGAGAGGAGGGATATCTATGACGGAGGCAGACAAGGTGTTGTGGGCGCAAATGTTTCAAGATAGACCCATTCCTCTGGCCGTATTGGAAAATTCTCACGCAGAAATTATGGCTCAGATTGTGGTACACCCCGTGGATTTTGGAGAGGAAATCCGGCTAGCCGAGCGTAGAAGATGGGGGCTTGGGTTAGCTATAAGTTTAATGGGCACTGTTTTTATTTTTCTGGTCTTTTTGTGGTTTAAAAGTGATATAGTTTATCAAGTGTTAAGTGTATTATTGGTTAAGTTATTTGGATTGCCCTATGCATCTGACCTGCAGCTAATTGGTCAGCGGGTTTTACAGGATATGTTACATTTAAGAGAGTTGAAAACAGAGCTAGATCTCTTATGGGGAGTTGTTTCTTGGCCAATATTTGGGGTGATGTCCGTTATTGTAATATCTAGAAGCTCGGACTCAGTTCGGAATGGAAAGCCCTCTATCTGAAAAGCCCAAATTAGATTAGACTATAATTGTTATGGTCACAAAATGTAATAACGAAATAGATAAAGAAATAGATAAATAACGAAATAGAGAAGAGAGATGGGATATCCCATGGATGCAATTAAGGTGTTTTTTAAAGATCAGGCACAGCATCTACGCAAGGAAGTATGGGAAGTTGCCCGCCAGATAGGGGAGCATCCGGAGCTCGGATATAAGGAATTCTTTGCGTGCGAGGTGTTGAGCAGTTTTCTACAGAAGCATGGGTTTGAAGTGGAGTGCGGGATTGCCGGTGTAGAGACTGCCTTTTTGGCTCGATTCAAGTGTACACGCCCAGGCCCACGGATAGCCTTTCTGGCGGAATATGATGCCTTGCCGGATATGGGGCATGGTTGTGGACACAATTTAATAGGAGCAGCCAGTGCCGGGGCCGCGGTTATTTTAAGTAAGAGTTTGGAACTGCCGGGTGAAATTTTAGTCATTGGTAGCCCAGCTGAAGAAACCAGTGGAGCGAAAGTGACTTTGGTTGAGCAGGGAATCTTTAAGGATGTTGATGCAGCGATAATGTTTCATCCGGGTAGTCAAAACGTTCCTGTAATTTCCAGTCTTGCCCTAGATGCCTTGGAATTTACATTTCATGGTCGGGCTGCCCACGCTGTTGCAGCGTCCTATTTTGGGATTAATGCCTTAGATGCCTTGATTAATTTTTTTGTCGGAATTAACGCGCTGAAAAAGCAGATTCCACAGGATATGAAGATAAACGGTATTATCACAGAGGGAGGAACTGCTCCGAATATTATCCCGGAACGGGCTGTAGCACGTTTTTATATTCGAGCTAAAAAACGTCAAGATCTAGATGAGTTGAGAGAAAAAGTGATATGTTGTGCAGAAGGAGCAGCCACTATGGTTTCAGCAAAGATGACCTGGCGAAAATTCGAGTTTTCTTATGATGAGATGCATACGAACCTGTCCCTGGCGGGATGTTTCACGAGAAACCTTCGTGAATTGGGTGTTAGTCAAATAGCTTCCCCACAAACCGCTATGGGATCTGTGGACATGGGCAATGTCAGTCGGGCTGTTCCGGCTATTCATCCTTATTTAACGTTAGGAGCAGGTACAGAAATCCCGCATACCCGGAATTTTGCCCAAGCGGCGCTTTCGCCAGACGGGGAAAATTTAGTAATGTTAGCAATGCAGACGCTGGCCTTAACCGGTTCGGATGTTTTAACTGATAAAAAACTCTTGCGACAAATCAAGCGGGAGTTTCGTTTGGAGAAGTAACTATTTGGTTATAGGGGGGATCCCCCTTTTTTTATATCAAAGGTTGAATTTTTATGCGTTACTATGTATAATTA
>DATMYU010000569.1:0-2088 GCA_035560775.1 Desulfosporosinus sp. | reverse complement strand
ATTAAACATTTAGGAATGAGTGATTCTTTTCTGAGGAAAAGAATTTAAAAGGATATTTATGAACGTAAAAATATCTATACCCCCTGCTTATGGGTTACAGAATTAATGGTGCTGATTATCGTTTTATCTTTGTCTTTATGGAAACAGCTACTACTATTCACCTCACCGTGCCCAGGTTTCCGGAAGCGCTTGATCTAGATATTCTTATCCTGATGGGACAAATGCTTTACGCAAGATGAGTTTGCAAATTGAAAAAGGAGAAAAGCTAGCCATTCTGGGATCAAACGGTGCTGTGGAGTGAATGAGAGGGATTGACTGCGAAGGTTTTGCTTAATTTATGCCCAAAATATCCCCCCAGGGGGGATGAATGAGCTTTGAGGAGGTTTTACCATTCATTTTAGGTATCTGTGCTTTAGTCTGGGTAGTTTCACAGGATCGGATAAGGGTAATGTCGGTTTTGGTTATTGCTTGTCCGTGTGCACTCGTCTTGGCGACGTCAACAGCCGTTGTGGCAAGTATCGGAAATGTAGCAAAGCGCGGAGGCGAATCTATTTCCTGAGCAAAAGCTTGAATTTATCAGATCCTTACAAAAAGAGGGAGAAGTCGTAGCGATGGGGGCAGCGGGAACAGATGTAGCGATTGAATCGGCAGATATGGCCTTCATGCATGAAAGGAGACCCGCACTTCTAATGAGAGCAGATATCGATTGGGAAGACACCAAGCAAGAAATGATGCAGTATTTAAAAAAAATGATCCAAATTGATACCTCAGTCGGCCGTCATGGGGAAACCGTGGCGGCTTATTACATTCGAACCGTATTGGAAGCCAATGAATTGTCGGCCACAGTGAGAGAACCTATTCCAGGAAGAGGTTCTCTTATTTATCACAAACCAGGTCAGGTGTCAAATCAAGCTCTGCTGTTGCTCTCTCATCTTGATGTGGCTCCAGCCAAGGACTTGTCTGATTGGCGTCATCTCCCTTTTAGCGGGGATGATGAGGCTGGAGAGATCTGGGGTCGAGGAGCTATTGATTGTAAAGGCTTAGTGGTTGTCTGGTTAATGCTTGTCTTACTGATTCAACGCACGAAAATTCCTTTGCAAAGGGGACTAGTTTTCGCGGCGACTGCCGATGAGGAATCGGGAGGCAGGTGGGGAGTGGAATGGCTCCTGAAACATACCGACGATTTCCAGGAATGTCGATATGCCTTAAACGAAGGAGGAGGTTTTTCATTTCGTCAACAGACGCGTGACTTGTATACCTGCCAATATGCCGAAAAAGGGCATTTGATATTAAACTATAGGATGGGGATCGCTAATTCAACCGATTGTCACTTCAAATCTCAACAGGTTTCAATTTATCCTAAGGATTCCAATGTAATGAATCCCATGCTGAAGGCCCTATTTCGAATTCGCAATTTTCCTTCAGCTTTTGTTTCATTACTGCCTTATGGTGGGAAAGTAGCCTTATTAAAGCGATTTTCCAGCTTGCCTTTGGATTACAATACCCTGCTTAATAATATTATTGAAGTGGAACCCCTGCTATCAGTGGATGGTAGTTATTCCGACATTCGTGTACATATGTATTTGCTGCCCGGGGAATCGATACTGGAATTAGAACAAAAGATTATTAAACAACGTTTGATTTTACCTGAATTTGTGACAGATATGAGGGTGGTATCCAGTGTTGAACCGAGTAGTTCGCCACTGGATACTCCGCTATATCGCAGCATTGTATCAACAATGAATAGACAGCAAGGTCGTAACACAGAACTATTGCCTTTTATCACCCCGGGAGCAACAGACAGCAGGCACTTAAGAACAAAGGGAATTGTCTCCTATGGATTCTTTCCCACGCCTCCTGAGACGGATATTCGTCTGATTCACAGGGCAAATGAGCGTATCTCGGCAGATGCTTTGGTATTTGCCTTGCAGCGTTTATATAAAATTGTAATCCGATTTCTTACTTCCGATGATTTCATTTCGTCCTAGGTGACATGCCTTACCTTAAACTTTAATATTTGAGTAACCAAGCTCAAAAAGTAGATGGAACTTGAGTAGTATTTCTAAAAAAAAAGCCACTCAGTACTAT
>DATMYU010000568.1:0-9960 GCA_035560775.1 Desulfosporosinus sp. | reverse complement strand
CTTTTATCTGGGGTAATTGTCAAAAAAAGCAGGAATTTTCTGTTTGCATAGCGAATACAATTGTATATTATAGTAAAGGACGAATGTAGATGGCAGAAAATCAAAAATCGTGGCAGAAAGCAGTTGCGATGGGTGCGACACTTTCGACAACGGTGGCGGGGTTAGTCGGAGGGGGGTACTTCTTAGGACATTATTTGGATGCCCACTGGGGAACTAAACCGTGGTTAACATTAAGCTTAATGTTAATGGGCCTGCTTTTTAGCGGAATCTACTTAATAATGACTTTAAAGGAATTTGAGAAAACCGATGATTAAGAGTAATCTAATAGCCTTAGGGATAGGAACAGCTTGTATCATAATTGGAATTATTGTAACGGGTCACCAAACTTTATTAGGCTGTTTAATAGGATATTGGATAGGGTTTGCTAACGATGCATGGCTTCATTATGAAGTAAAGCGTAGTTCCGAACTTGATCTCCGTTCGGCGGTCAAACGAATTCGTCGAAGTTATATTACACGGATGAGTATGGTTGCCATTGTTTTTGCTGTTGTGGCTCGCCTTCAAGCGAGTTGGCTTATCTACTTAGCGGTAGGCATTGCTGCTGGGGTAATTTTTTCTTTTGTCCTCATGGCAATACATCAAATTTCTGCAGAAGGGGGTGATAAAAAAAATGCATAAAGAAGAATTGATTTTATGGCATTTGGGGAATATGTCTTTCCATGGGAAGACCTTGGTCATGACTTGGATGGCAATGATTGCTGTTATTGTATTCTGTTACTTGGGAGTTCGTAATTTAACCAGTGACAAACCGGGTAAAATGCAAAATGTTTTGGAATGGGTCGTTGATTTTGTCCGTAGCATTATAAAGGACAACATGGAGTATGAGAAAGGGCGCCCGTTGCTAAACTACTTGTTAACTTTAATCATGTTCGTTCTCTTTGCCAATATGGTTGGACTTTTCCCCAATCTGACTTTTAACCTATTTGAACATTTCCACATAGAATTTGCTCAACTCAACAAGATCTTTGAGGGCGCATCGTGGATGTCGCCGACTTCGGACGTTAACACTAGTCTGGCCTTAGGCTTTCTAAGCATAATACTGGTTGTTGGCTTGGGGATAAAGCATAAGGGACTTCATTATTTCCATCACTTTATGGAACCGTATCCTGCATTGTTGCTTGTTAACATTATTGACTTTGTTATGAAGCCGGTGACTCTTGGCTTGCGGCTTTTCGGAAACATCTTTGCGGGTGAAGTTTTACTTATGGTTATTCATATGATTACGGGGCCTTGGGCTTTTGCGGCAATCATTCCCAATGCACTTTGGCTGGCAATCAGTGCGGCAATTGGGTTAATTCAAGCTTATATCATTGTCGTATTGACCGTAGCCTATATAAACCAAGCGGTCGCGTCAGATGCTCATTAAGCAATTCTCATTATGTGTCAGTATTCAGTGGCGTACGACGTTCGCTGAGGTAATAACAGGGTTAAAAAAGTAAATCTGGAATTAAGAAAGGAGATACATTTAATGGATGCTTCATACATCACAGCTATGGCGGCACTTGGTGCTGGAGTTGCTGCTGGATTCGCAGCGATCGGAGCTGGTATCGGCAATGGTCTAGTTATCAGTAAAACGATTGAGGGTATTGCTCGTCAACCAGAAGCTAAAGGGACGTTACAAGGTACCATGTTCTTAGGTATTGGTTTGGTCGAAATTTTGCCTATTCTTTCCTTCATTGTCGCACTACTTCTTATGTTCACGAAGTAAGCTTTTCGTGCGAAAGACCGAGACTCTTGTCCGTTTTAAGCTAAGGGGGGGACGTAAGTCTCCCTTGAAAAAATCCAGTTTCAATCCTAATTGAGAGGGGGGTAGGCTTTTGAATAACCCTTTGGTATTTGATTATACGTTGCCTGCTCAGATGATATCATTCCTGCTGCTTGTTTGGTTTCTAGGTAAAGTGGCATGGAACCCGCTGATGAACATGATGGAAAAGCGACGGGTTCATATTGAAACTAGTCTTGCCGAAGCAAAAGAAGAACGTCAGCAAGCGGAGCAGATAAAACGCGAATATCAAGAAGAAATGCGTCAGGCTCGTCAAGAGGCCCAAGAAGTCATTGCGAAGGCAATGAAAGTGGGTGAAGTGAGTGCGGCTGAAATCTTAGCTGCTGCTCATGAAGAGACTGAAAGGATTAAGAAATCTGCTCTTGTTGATATTCAACGCGAACGTGACCAGGCGATTGCCGATGTTAAAGGTCAAGCTGTAGAATTGTCAATTTTAGTGGCTGAAAAAATCATTCGGCAAAAGCTAGACTTTAAGGGTCAATCACAGCTCATTGAGCAATTCATTCAAGAGGTAGGGGAATTGCAATGATAAATGGAGCGCTTGCCCGTAGGTATTCCCAAGCGTTGTTTGAAATTGCCTCCGAAACGTCTCTTGATCCGATTGATGCCGATTTACTTGAACTTACAAAGCTAGTGGAGGAAAACGAAGAGGTTAAAAATGTCCTGCTTCATCCCCACATTTCCATAACCGATAAAAAGTCCATTATGGACAAATTGTTGGGGGACGACTTTGGTAAAACGACACGTAATTTTCTCTACCTTTTGATCGACAAAAGAAGAGAGAATCTTTTACCTGAAATTCAACGTGAGTTTACTAAGTTGGCTGATGAGGCGCGCCAAGTCGTGGAAGCGAAAGTGGTTAGCGCTATAGCATTAAGTGCGTCCCAACTTGACGATCTTAAAAAAGCCATCGGGAGTATGACAACTGGGAAAGATGTCCGCATTATCACAGAAGTGCGACCTGAACTCATCGGTGGAGTTCTTATTCAGGTCGGAGATCGTGTAATGGACGGGACCATCGCCCATGCTTTAAATAGAATGGGTGAGGATTTACGAAAAACCTCAGAGAAACCTCAGGAAGTAGGGGTGAAATAACAGGATGAACTTGCGTCCAGAAGAAATTAGCTCTATTATCAAACAACAAATTGAACGCTATGAAACGGCTGTCGATATCGTCGATGTAGGAACCGTTATCCAGGTCGGAGATGGGATAGCCCGTGTGTATGGTCTTGAAAAGGCTATGGCAGGTGAACTTTTAGAGTTCCCGGGCAACGTTTACGGTATGGCTATGAACCTAGAAGCAGATAACATCGGTTGCGTTATTTTAGGCTCCTTTTTAGGGATTAAAGAAGGAGACCAAGTCAAACGGACAGGCCGGATCGTGGAAGTCCCTGTGGGTGAAGCGTTAATTGGTCGAGTCGTTAATGCCTTGGGACAACCTATCGATGGCAAAGGAGAAATTGTGACGACAAAATATCGTCCGATTGAATCCCAAGCCTCTGGTGTTGTCGCCCGGAAATCTGTCCATGAACCTTTGCAAACTGGTTTGAAATCCATTGATGCCATGGTTCCCATTGGTCGTGGTCAGCGTGAGTTGATCATCGGAGACCGTCAAACGGGTAAAACTGCGGTGGCAATCGATACGATTATCAACCAAAAAGGGCAAGATATGATTTGTATCTATGTTGCAATCGGACAGAAAGCTTCAACCATTGCCAGCGTGGTTAAGACGTTGGAAGATCACGACGCCATGAAATTTTCGATTGTAGTGGCTGCTACCGCTTCTGAACCTGCACCACTGCTCTATATTGCACCTTACTCGGGATGTGCCATGGGCGAAGAGTTCATGTATAATGGCAAACATGTCCTGATTGTGTATGATGACCTTTCTAAACAAGCCGTGGCTTATCGCGAACTTTCATTGCTTCTAAAACGTCCGCCTGGACGGGAAGCCTATCCTGGGGACGTTTTTTATCTTCACTCCCGCTTACTTGAGCGCGCAGCGAAGCTGTCCGACGAGCTCGGTGGTGGGTCGATGACGGCGCTCCCTATTATTGAGACTCAAGCAGGTGATATGTCGGCCTATATTCCTACGAATGTGATTTCCATCACAGACGGTCAGATTTTTCTTGAAGCTGATCTTTTTAACTCTGGTTTCCGACCTGCGATTAACGTCGGGATTTCCGTCTCTCGTGTAGGGGGTTCCGCGCAAATTAAAGCTATGAAACAGGTTGCAGGACAACTACGTTTGGATCTTGCCTCGTATCGTGAATTGGCAGCCTTTTCTCAGTTTGGGTCAGACTTGGATAAAATAACCCAGATGCGACTCGCGCGTGGACAGCGGACACTGGAAATTCTCAAGCAAGGCCAATATGCTCCATCCCCTGTTGAGGAAGAAGTTGTCGTTATTTACGCGGCTGTTAAAGGCATGATTGACGAAATTGATGTGGACAAGATCGGGAAATTCGAAGAAGGCTACTTACGTTTCATGCGCTCCGAGAAGGCTGCCCTGTTGGAAAAGATTCGCACAGAGAAAGTGCTCTCCAAAGAAATGACCGCTGAGCTTGAAAAAGCGATCAATGATTTCAAGCAGGGATTCTTGGCCTAGTATTAAAAAGGAGTAGGTGAATGAGGTGGCAGGAGCACAAGATATTCGTCGTCGGATCCGTAGCGTACGCAATATGGAGCAGATCACAAAGGCGATGAAAATGGTTTCCGCGTCCAAACTCAGAAAAGCCCAAGCAAAACTTATCGCTGCCCGCCCCTATGCCAGCCAATTGCAAGGGATCCTAGAACGCCTGGCTCAGGCTCAAGGTGGTGCTACTCATCCGCTTTTGAAGAAACGGCCTGCGCAAAAGGTAGTTTATGTATTGATAACATCAGACCGCGGTCTCTGTGGAGGGTACAATGCGAACCTCATTCGTAAGACAAGTGGACTGATTGTCGAAAAGCAACAAGAGGTTAAGATGGTGGCGGTAGGCCGCAAAGGCCGAGATTTTTTCCGACGCGGTAAAATGGAGTTTTTAGCTGAGTTTACGGGACTCGGGGACGATCCAAGTTATAACCAAGCTAAACAGATTGCTCAGGAAGTGATTCGCCTGTATGATCAAGGCGAAGCGGATGAGGTGTATGTCATGTATACCGAATTTGTTACAGCAATTACCCAGAGGCCCTCGCTATTTAAATTACTTCCGATTGAACAGCCTGAAGGCAAGCCCGGTAAGGATTACCTTATCGAACCGTCTCCAGAAGAGGTTCTTACCATTCTATTGCCGAAGTACATTGAAACGCAGATCTTTCGGGCGATTCTCGAAGGAAAAGCGAGCGAGCAAGGGGCTAGGATGACGGCAATGAGTTCGGCCACGGATAATGCCAAGGATATGATTGAACGTTTGTCGCTGGCAATGAACAGAGCCCGACAAGCGGCGATTACCACGGAAATATCCGAAATCGTCTCGGGAGCAGCTGCCTTGGAATAAGCTGTTGGAAATACCCAAAAAGGAGGTTTCGAGCCTGTGAATATCGGCAAGGTTTTGCAAGTTTTGGGACCGGTAGTTGACGTTGAGTTTTCGCCCGACGAACTGCCGGCAATCTATAATGCCATTGAGATTAAGGTTCCTGAGCAGAACCTAAATATAACCTTAGAGGTAGCTCAACATCTCGGAAATAATACAGTACGTGCAGTTGCCATGTCCTCTACGGATGGATTGCAACGGGGCACTGACGTAATTGACACTGGGGCACCGATAACAGTACCTGTCGGCCCTGCGACGCTTGGACGGATGGTTAGCATTTTAGGCTTGCCCATTGACAACGGTGGGGAAATCAAAACTGAGACCTATTATCCGATTCATCGTCCAGCTCCTGCTTTTGAGGATCAAGAGCCTTCCACCCAAATTTTGGAGACCGGAATTAAGGTAATTGACTTACTTGCTCCGTACTCTAAGGGAGGAAAAATTGGACTATTCGGTGGTGCCGGAGTTGGGAAAACGGTACTTATTATGGAATTGATCAATAATATTGCTAAAGAACACGGTGGATTATCTGTATTTGCTGGCGTTGGAGAACGTACTCGTGAGGGTAATGATCTTTGGAACGAAATGAAAGAGTCCGGCGTTATTGATAAAACTGCTATGGTGTTCGGTCAAATGAACGAACCCCCAGGTGCTCGTCTTCGTGTAGGCTTGACGGGTTTGACCATGGCGGAATACTTCCGGGATGATCAAGGACAAGACGTGCTACTCTTTATTGACAACATTTTCCGATTCACGCAAGCTGGCTCTGAGGTTTCTGCTTTGCTCGGACGGATGCCGTCTGCAGTGGGTTATCAGCCAACTTTGGCCACAGAAATGGGTCAACTTCAAGAGCGTATTACGTCCACCAAGAAAGGATCCATCACTTCTGTACAAGCGATTTATGTGCCAGCAGATGACTTAACAGACCCTGCTCCGGCAACGGCGTTTGCGCATTTGGATGCAACGACCGTTTTGAGTCGTTCAATTGCTGAAATTGGGATTTACCCGGCAGTGGATCCGTTGGATTCCTCGTCACGGATTCTCTCGCCACTTGTCCTCGGAGAAGAGCATTATGCTGTGGCACGGAGTATTCAACAAATTCTTCAGAAGTATAAAGAGCTGCAAGATATCATTGCTATCCTAGGGATGGACGAGCTTTCTGAAGATGAAAAACTCATTGTGTCACGCGCACGTAAGATCCAACGCTTCTTGTCTCAACCATTCCATGTTGCAGAAGCATTCACGGGTTCACCTGGAAAGTATGTGCCCTTGAAAGAAACGATTCGTGGCTTTAAAGAAATTGCGGATGGAAAATACGATCACATATCTGAGGCCGCCTTCCTGATGGTAGGCTCCATAGAAGAAGTGATTGAAAAAGCCAAGACATTGGGGGAATAAGCCATGGCAGGAACATTCTTACTACGCATTGTTTCCCCTGAGGGGAACGTATTGAAAGAAGATGTCGAGTTTGTTGTTCTTCCTGGCGCAGCAGGTGAATTAGGGATTTTACCGAACCACTCACCATTAATCTCAGGACTGGATATCGGCGTCTTACGTTACACCTTAAGCGGTGTTATCAATAATGCGGCAATTGCGGGTGGTTTTGTTGAGGTCGTTGATAACTCTGTGATCGTTCTTGCGGACACTGCCGAGTTGAGTGAAGACATTGATCTCACTCGCGCGTTAGAGGCCAAAGAACGTGCTGAAAAACGCTTGGCGACAGGTGCCAGCGATATCGACGTACGCCGTGCAGAGTACGCGTTGCGCAGAGCAGCTGCTAGAATCAATGCCGCGGAAGTGAAGAGATAAACTTCCGACTTTTGATGTATAGTTAGATGAGAAAAGGCCCGTTAAGGGCCTTTTTTCTATTTAATCAATTCTGGAACCTCACGCTTCTATAAATGAGTGTTCTAATTTCCACTTCGGTTGGGGCAGAATCCAGCTTCACCGTTAAGTGTTCTTATTAGGATAGGCGGCTTTGGCGCAATCAATCCTCAGCGCTAAAGTATACGTTAATGGCCGTGCGCCTTCGGCAATAGCAATCCTTAGGCGGTTAGTAGTCTATGGAGCATGCGCCAGTGACAATAGTGTCCACGGGACACTATTGTCACTGGCGGTTTTTCGTAACCGAGGCCCCGATGTTCACCTTTAGCGTAAGCGAGTGCACTCCTCAGGATTTTTACAAAATTTTGCTATAGTCGGATAAGCATGTTATCTTTCTCTCTATTTGGTAAAACTACCACTAATACCTAAAAGTTTTGAGAAAGAGGTTTGTTACATGGTTGTTAGGTTTGTACATCCTAAATCCAATTTGCACGATAATATTGTGCAAATAAAAATAACCACGCTAATCTTGATGATTTGCATATTGTTTTTTGCCATGGGGGCAAAGGATCTTAGGGAGGGACTACAAATTAAAGAGCCTGTTGAACTCTCTCAAACACCTGTACCCTTGCTAATAAACTCTGGGGCAGTGCAGGCCAAGGAAGCAGAGGTCAGCGTAGTTCTTTGGTTTGAGAATGGTGAGATTCCACTGGGGATTTGGAGAACAGGACCATTGCCGGATTGGACATGGAGCTATAAAGAGAGTCAGACCGCAAGTGGAAGAGTTGCTGTAACTTTATCTGGGCATCAGCGCATGAATAAAAACGAGGAAAGTAATCTGTATACATGGTATACTGTTATGGTTCGACAACTTGCCCAAACAGGTGGGCAGATTTACATAGATGAGCGTGTCCCTCAGGCAATCGATATTTCAGCGTATCTGAGTAAAACGAACGCTCTTCCCGCTCAATGGGCTCTTTCGGATAGCCTGGTATCCATTGCTGCGTATCAAAAGAATTTACCGTCAAATATCATGGCCGGAAATGATCGCATCAACATACAATTATTAAGCCGAGGGATTCACAACGGTGGGCAAACTGTTTTAGCAATTCCTGTATTATTGGAAGAATTCTAAAACATTTAAGTAAAAATAAAGTCGAATAAAGAAGGATAATAGTCCGTGACAATAGAATAGTAACAAGACAGAAATAACGAAAATTTATGACAGGGGGGTGTTTTATAAACTTGAGTAAACTAATAATTACAGGCGGCAAACCTCTTGAGGGAACGATCACAGTGAGTGGAGCAAAGAATGCCGTGCTTCCAATTATAGCAGCGAGTTTGTTATGCGCGGAGCCCATTCAACTAGACGATGCTCCGGACTTGTTAGATGTTAATGTTATGAATCAGGTTATTTCGGCCATGGGTGCAACCGTTGAGCGTATCGGCTCGACTTTGAAAATCCATGCCCGTGAGATAGATTGCATAGAGGCTCCTTATGACCTTGTTTCTCAGATGAGAGCGTCTATTTTCACCATGGGACCGCTGCTGGCTCGCAAGGGTCATGTGCGTATTTCCCATCCGGGTGGGTGTGCTATCGGGTCGCGCCCCATTAATTGGCACTTAAAAGGCTTAGAGGCTTTAGGGGCAGAGGTTACAATGGATCATGGGTTCTTGGATGTTTCGACAAAGGGTCTGAAGGGAGCTCGCATATACCTGGATTACCCCAGCGTTGGAGCCACAGAAAATATTATGATGGCTGCCGCGATGGCTCAAGGGACGACCCTCATCGAAAACGCTGCACAAGAGCCGGAGATCGTCGATCTGGCAACATTCCTGAACGAGATGGGCGGTAAGGTACGTGGTGCGGGTACCAGTATTATTCATATTGAAGGGGTTCGAGAGTTTCATGGCACTACTCATACCGTTATTCCTGATCGTATTGAGGCGGGAAGCTTTCTACTCATAGTGGCAGCAACTGGCGGAGATGTCTTAGTTCAAAATGTGATAGCGGATCATCTGAAATCGTTGATTGCCAAAATGGAAGAGGCCGGAGTTCGTATGGTTGAGGAAGACGATGGGATACGCATCGGTGGAGATGGAGTATATAATGCGGTTGATATTAAAACCCAGGTGCATCCCGGATTCCCAACGGATTTACAAGCCCCATTTATGGCCTTTCTTACCCGAGCAAATGGGACTGGTTTGATAACAGAGACTGTATTTGAAAACCGTTTTATGCATGTGGATGAGCTAAAACGCATGGGAGCAGATATCAAGATTGAAGGGCGAAGTGCCATCGTTCAAGGGATACAACGCCTGAATGCAGCTCCAGTGACAGCGACCGATTTACGGGCGGGAGCCGCTTTAATACTGGCAGCACTGACTGCGGAAGGGACAACAGGCATCCGAGGGATTCATCACATTGATCGTGGTTACGAAAATGTAGAAGGAAAGCTATCTCGTTTGGGCGCCAATATTGTTCGCGAGGATTAGGAACAGGAACGCGAATTGGGACAGTTTTGACTTGTATGATCGCAAGTCAAACTGTCCCTTTAATTTATCCGATTCGATACACGGGCGATAGCTTTTGATGCCGGAAATATATACTAACTGCTTGAAGCATAAGGACTGGATTTAAGCCAAGCCTTATGCTTCTTTTATTTCTAACTGAGATTTTCTTTATGGTTACATACACTTTGGCCATCCTTGAGCAACCAAGTTTTCTTTATACCTATATAGAAAGTATAAGTTTCGAGTAGCATAATTCGGGTGGTA
>DATMYU010000567.1:0-3832 GCA_035560775.1 Desulfosporosinus sp. | reverse complement strand
GCTTATAGAAAGGAGGCATAATATCAAACACGATCAGTCCTTGAACAACAGCATATAAAAGAACAATACCCAAGAGTGCGACAATATTTTTGCGGTTGAACCAGTTGCGCATTTTATTCACCTACACTTTCTCACGGACATTTTTACCGAAAAGCCCGCTTGGTTTAATAATAAGGACGAGAATCAAGATGAGAAAGGCAACGGCATCGCGCCAAGTTGAAGCTCCTAAGCCGCTCACTATTGATTCAACCAAACCTAACATCAAGCCTCCAACCATCGCACCAGGTATAATTCCAATACCTCCAAGTACAGCGGCCACAAATGCCTTCAAACCAGGAATAATTCCCATCAAAGGGTCAATAGTATTGAAATAGACGCCCATCAACACACCAGCTGCAGCTGCTAATGCTGAGCCGATTGCGAATGTAAAGGATATAGTATTATTGGCGTTTATCCCCATCAATAACGCGGCCTCTTTGTCGAAGGATACAGCACGCATGGCTTTGCCCATTTTTGTGTATTGGACGGTAAAATGCAAGAGCGCCATGAGCACAACAGCTGTTATAAGCATGACAATATCTCCGTATTTAAAATAAACACCGCCTACAATATATTTCGTATCCGGGAAGACTGGAGGATAAGTACGCACTTGTGCCGTGACAACTAACATACCCCCATACTCTAAGAATAACGAAACCCCGATTGCGGTAATTAAAGCTGCAATACGAGATGCGTTTCTCAAGGGTTTGTAAGCAATTCGTTCAATCAGAACCCCTAATAAGGCACATGAAATCATTGAAAAGAGCAGTGCGGGCAAAAAGGGCAAATGCAAGACCGTTATAGCAAACCAACCTGAATAGGCTCCCACCATCATTACGTCTCCATGCGCAAAGTTAATCAGTTTGACAATACCGTAGACCATCGTATAGCCCAAAGCAATAAGCGCGTAGATACTTCCTAGAGATAATCCGTTAATAAGTTGCTGAAATATCTGGGTTGTGATACTATCCACAAAATTTCACTCCCTTTTCTGCGAAACCTTTTCAATGTAGAAGAGAGAGGGTGAAACTGGCCCTCCCTCTCTATGTTACAGAACTAATTCGCTATGCCTACGATAGACCACATAGACACGAAAATTCATTACTCAGGAGCAATGCGCGTCAAGAAAGTTGGTTTACCGTCTTTATTAGCTTTGATAACCGCACTCTTCTGTGGGTTATGTGTTTTAGGATCAACTGTGATATCTCCGCCAACGCCTTTAAAACCCTTCATGTTCTCTAAGGCAGTACGTATCTTTTCTGCGTCAGTGCTTTGAGCAGTTTCAATAGCTTTAATCAAAAGATTTGCGGCATCATATCCTAAAGTACCCATAGCATTGGGCACGCTATTGAATTTGGCCTTATAATCGCTAACAAACGTAGCCATCGCAGGATCATCTGTTGCCACATGATCAACATAGAACGTATTGTTGAGCGCTTCAGCTCCAGCAATATTAAAAAGCTGTGGATCGTCCCAGCCATCTCCACCCATAAATGGCATAGTCATACCTAATTCACGAGCTTGCTTTACAATTAGACCGACTTCTTGATAGTAACCAGGTACCCAAACCATATCTGGATTTTGTGATTTTATGCGTGTTAAGATCGGGCGGAAATCCTTATCGCTTCCAGCGACATAATTCTCAGTACCGACGATTGTGCCATTTCCCTTTTTAAAATTTGTTACAAAGGCGTCAGCTAACCCTTTTGAATAATCACTTTTTTGATCAATCATTACGGCCGCATTTTTTGCTTTCAAATTTGTTAAAGCGAAGTTAGCCCCAACCTGGCCTTGGAATGGATCAATAAAGCACGCTCTGAAGATCCAAGGACGCACTTCTCCGGTAGCGGGATCTACTGTTAGCTTTGCATTTGTTCCACTCGGTGAAATCATAGGTATCTTATTATCTGTTACGACCGGAACCGCTGCCAACGTAACTGAACTTGTCATTGAACCGAGAACCGCAACGACCTTGTCCTGAGTAACAAGTTTGGTAACCGCAGAGGTCGATTCCCCAGCATCTGACTTGTTATCCGCTGCCACTAGTTGTAGTGTTCTGCCTAGTACTCCGCCTTTAGCATTTTGCTGCTCAAACGCTAAATTGATGGCATTCTGAGCCGCTTGACCAAACATAGCAGTCCCACCGCTCAACTCTAAATTACCACCTACCTTAATAGGTGTAGATGCATCACCTGATCCAGATTTTGCGGTTGTTCCACACCCAGCAACTAAGGAAACGCTTAGTAATGCGATCATACCCAGGGAAAAGCCTTTACTGAATAGTCTCATTCTTTCTCCTCCTTTATTAATAAGGAAATTAAGATTCTATTGCTTTCTTTCTAGGTCCAAATTCTACCTATCTTCCTCTTCCTTCACCCTCCAATCTTTTATAAAAAGCCCCAGTCAACGCTAAATTATCGTGACTGGGGCCTCATCGCCTTGTCTAAAGAAAACTTGGTTGGCGCCAAGCCGCAGGCGCCGGTGGCCGCCTAGTTGCGCTTATACCACCCGAATTATGCCGCCCAAAACTTATATTTTCTGTATAGGTATAAATAAATAATGAGGACACTCACAAACAATCTTCTGAGCGTCCTCATTATTTTACTACGCAACAATCATGACCGGACATTCTGCTATGCTTACTACACGTTGACTAACACTCCCCAGTAAATATCCGCTAAGCGGTCCATACCCACGGCTTCCCATCACAACAAGGTCAAAGTGCCCGCTCTCAATCTCTTCCAAAATAGCCGCCGCTGGACGCCCAGGTTTTTGTTTCTTCCTAATGGGTACATCCCCCGTGTCAATCCCGTCCAAAGTTGCTGTCAACGCTTCTCTTCCATATATACTGATTTCTTCCTGGGGTACAGTAATCCCGCTGGAAAGAGTGTAGCCCAAAGCCTCTGGTGTATAAACCACGTGCAGGAGGACAATTTGGGAACCAAACTCCTTCGCCAAGTCTATGGCAATCATCAAGGCACGTTGCGCTGATTCAGAAGCGTCGGTAGGGACCAAAATAGTCTTAAACATTCGTTCTCACTCCTTAGTCAATAATACCAACTTTGAATTACTTAGTACCAGTACCTCGGGTATTGTCTATTGGGGGATAGGTTATTGACAATAAGCCCGAGTATTACTAGAATTACCGCTCCTGCCATAATCGGTGTCAAAATATAGCTTGGCTCGGCTTTACTCAAAACGGCAAATAGTGCGGTTGCGCCACCCGGTGGATGTGTTGTCTTGGTAAGAAGCATAACGACCAAAGCTAAGGCAGTACCGACTCCAGGGGACCACCAAGTTAACCCAAACATCATAACGGTTGCAACACCCGCCGCAGCCGACAGGGTATGACCAAGAATAACATTACGAGGTTGGGACAGAGGAGCATCAGGAATACCGTAAATTAGCACCGCAGATGCGCCAAAGGATGTCACAATGGGAAGTTCATACTGGTGAGCCAATAATACTATAGCTGTTATCCCTAATAAAGCGCCCAACCAGGTTAGGATCACATCTAAAGGTGGCGGAGACACAAGGGGGGTTGTCCTTTTGGAGCCTTTCATTTTGGATATGTACCTACTCAGCAAAGACTTCTTTACTTCCTGCATCTAACTTCACTCCCAGTTCAATTTCCATGACCTAATTATAACCCCATTATTACTGGAAAACTGTGAACCGTGTCACACATTTACGAAGCCTTTGCTAAGCTGGAAAGGGCATGATCGCAGATGTTGTGTCTATCGATTAATGAGAGAATACGTCCTACAATCCAAGATATTTCATAGTATTAATA
>DATMYU010000566.1:0-10523 GCA_035560775.1 Desulfosporosinus sp. | reverse complement strand
ACAGCGTATAATCTTTCTTAAACAATACTTCCATTATAGCATGAATATTTCGGTTCGGCAGAGCCGCCGATAGGCAGGTTTGTGTCAAGTGGGCTTTGGCATTTCCTCAAGCACTAAGTTAGCTATATTATTAGTCTAACTCCACCCAACTCTGCAAGGGTATATGTGAACAGCTTTCCACGTGGGGTGGCAATGAACATGAAGTTGGTGGGAATGCTCCACTGCTCTGATAGTTCGTGTATAAACGCCGGATTAAACGTTCCAGTTAATACGACGAAATCAATGTCTATTTCGTCGTACACCCTGTCTAGGAACGCAATGTCTCCCTTTAGATTTGGGGGGACTACTGCTCCTTCTTTTATTACTGTTACAATTCTCACCTTTTTGGCATGCTCATTATTACGAACGTAAAGCATGGCTAGATTTAAGTTCGCTATATTTTCTCCGCGAGTGAAAAACACTATTTCTTGCGAATTTATTTCGTCTATTTTTTGCTGTATGATTTTTGTTGCGCTTTCTGCCGCCCATATTAGCCTGTTGCTTAACGCTTTTATAAAAAATAGACATGCGTTAAGTAGCGCAATTCGATTCAACATAATGATAACAACAGTCACCGCTGGTATGAAATACTCGGAAAAAATTACTACATAATTTGGATTCATGTAAATATTACCTAACAGTGCAACAAATACCGCTGTAATAGCGAATATCACACCTAACCAACTTGCGCTCACTGGTCTTCTTAGTTCACTTCTTCTTATCTTTAAGAGCAAGTTGCCAATACCGAAAAGCACCATTACTGATAGAAATGCCACTGTATATACACCAGCAAGTGCCGTTAAACTTCCGCGAGTCACTGCTAATACTGATACACTTAATATAAAGAAAGCAACTACTATACGATACTGCGTTTTAAACTTGTTTTCTTTGAGAAGAAACTGAGGTAGGCATCTATCCAGTACCATTCTGTGGACCAGCCCTGTAACACCTACGAAAGATGTTAAAACCGCTCCACTTAATACTAAAGTTGCATCTACTGCGATTAATACTGACAGCCAACTCCCGCCTGCTATTCCCCCCATGTAGGATAATAGAGACTCTGTGTGGGGGCCTATATCACTTAACGGTAAGACCGCTAATGCTAAGAAGGCGATTAATGGATTAATAACAGTTACCGCTATCCACATATTTCTTAGGGTCTTTGGGAACACTCCAGCCTGTTGCTCTTCCACGAAGTTGGCAGAGCTTTCGAATCCCGATATACCCAACATAGCTGCAGAGAATCCAAAAAACAGTGCCATCGGTAAGCTGCCATGAATCGGAGCATGAAGATTCTCGCTGAATACTCCTAGCCCGTTCTTTGATAAACCCCATGCCGCTACTACTATCAATACACTCACAGAGGTTATGTGTAGTATAAAGATTCCTAGAGCTACTTTAGCAGATTCACCTATACCGAAGATCGATAGAACCATAAATACAGCTAAGAGAATCACAGTTGCCATCAGGATTGGTAAGTCCTGCCACAGAATCGATAGGTAATTCATTGCTTCATTGGCCGAAATAACTGCTGTTGCCATGTAGGATAGCAGAGTGTATGTTGCCGCTAAAGATGCTACAGTCTTACTTGTTGTGTTTAAGAGAGCGTTATACGCTCCGCCGTTGAGCGGTAATGCTCCTACAACTTCACCATAAATACTGCGATAGAAATACAGAACGACTGAAACCATTAGAAGTGATACCCATGCCCACTGTCCCGCATACATAATTGATAACGCTGATACGTACAGGCAAGATGAGGTAATGTCATTCCCGCAAATTGCTGTTGCTTCCCATTCACCTAATCCATGACCCTTTTCCTTACTCATTTGAGTCTCCCATCAAGTTTATGCTGACTATGCCGTCCTACTGTAAATATTTCCTTATCAATTTTAGAGATATTAAACTTAGTTGATAATTCACTAGGCTCGCAGACACATCTCTAGTATGCCTTCTGTTATTATTTCTTATTATTTTTGACAGAGTGAGCAGAAACGTTGAATACTAATCTCATATTGCTCCGGCTGTCCTGCATCTGGTAGCTTTTCAGGATTGAAAGGTTGCCCTCGTAGTAGTCCTTATATTTCTGCTTTCCCAGAGTGTTTTAGTTTAGTTCATTTAGGCATTCCATTATTAAGTTTTCATTAGTAGCCAATTAAATCGGCTCCTTTCTAAAAATGGACATCAGAATAGCCTGTACCTTTTTGGTACAGGCCTGATATGTTTGGCAGTACATCCTATTTGGTCTTGTGTGAAATTGATATATATTTTCTTGCTTTGCTGTTTCGCCTGTTTATATTTTCCCTTTCCTTCTCTTCTCTTCTCTTTCCTTTTCTTTCTCTTTCTCTTTCCCTTCGACTTTATGACTTTATTGTAGCATTCTGCTGTAAAAGACAAACCAACTCAGGGTTGCTAAACCAACCTGTATTGCTTTACATGTAGCTGTATTTTATTTCATTACAAATGCAACAAATGCGGATCAAGAATATGTTCTAAGCTTGAATGAATTAAGCAATTCTAAAGGCACAATAACCGCACGCGGTGTTCCTCGTTGTCGATTATAGGAATTTGCAATTCAGTAATATAGTTGCTGCTATCCCGCTCTACAAATTGGTCAATGATATTGAAGTTGATTGTTATCTCAGATAGATCTAAATCCCTGCCTGCATCACGAATGCGGTAGGCGCTTTCGCAGATGTGCTCATAAGCTCCCCGATGATAGCCGCAGAGGAAACTTCCAGCGGGTATCACAGGAAATCGCAGAAAATCGGCTCTTTCTTTCTGCAGGTTAAAATTCTCTCCATCGTCGAACAGATATGCACCGAAATATTTAGAATCATGTTTGTAAAATACAACTGTCGGATTTAAATAAAACGAATCATCTCCGTATAGCAGCTCCTCTCCGCCGATAGCAAAATAGTGCCGCTCGGGGAGTACCTTGATTGAGACGCGCTCCATGTCAACATTCGGCAATTCCTGCTCGATGAAATGGATTTTCTGCTGAATTGCCCTGTCAGTGTTGAGCAAGTTCTCTGCTTTTTCCCTTAAAATACACGACTGTTTTTTAAGCTGCGCCAGCGTGGAATTAATATCGCAGGATTCTAGAAAGGAGGAGCGGATCTCCTTGAGGGAATAACCCAGGCGGTGCAGATAACGTATGGTCGCCAACTTGTATATCTGGTCGAACCGATATCTGCGATAGCCGTTCATCGGATTCCGTTCGGCCGGGACCAGCAGATCAATTGAATCATAATAGATGAGTGTTTGCACATTCAAATGAAATAATGCACTTATTTCACCAATGCTAAGAGTCTCTTTCATATGAATAATCATTCCTTTCGCAGCGCTCAAGACACAAAATATTTTCTCACACTCACACTCACTATTCAATCCCGCACTCAACGAGAAGTTACAGTACAAACCCGCCTGCTTAACCTCTTCAAAAGAACAGGCAGTTAACTATTACACTGCCTGTTTGGAAAAACACAAGACATGCTTCCTGATCCCCTGAGCCTGGTCATCTTTACCGTTTATTGCGCTCGTAAGGAATACCCAAGGCAGCAGGGTCGCGACTTTTGCCAATCGATAAAAACAGTACAATTACGGCGACTACATAGGGAAACATGCTGAATACCTGCGAGGGAATTGGGATACCCAACGTTTGGAGGTTAAACTGTAGCGCCTGAGAAAATCCGATCACCATGGATGCAGCAAAAATTCCCACCGGATTGCGCCGTCCCAGGATTACCGCCACCAAAGCAATGTAGCCTCTTCCAGAGGTAACGTTCTCCATAAAGAAACCGAGCTGTCCCAGCGTTATACTTGCTCCACCCAACCCACCTAGCACACCATTGACAAAACAAGCGTAGTAACGGACTGCAAATACGTTAAGGCCAGCGGAGTTCGCCGCCTGTGGGTGTTCCCCAACTGCAAGCAGATTAACACCCCACTCTGTCTTATAAAAGAAAATTGCAGTCAGCACAATGCTAATCAGGGCAATATAGACAAACAGGTTCTGATTGAACAAGGCCGGGCCGATCATCGGGATGCGCCACAGCAGGGGGATTTTCACCTCACTGAAGACACCGCAAGATGGGAGGGTAGTCGCATGCCCGAATACGATCAAAAACAGGAAACTTGTAAGCCCCATCACCATAAAGTTGAGCGCCAGACCTGCAATGGTCTGGTCGGCTTTACAATGGATGCTCAATACGCCATGGATCATGCTGACCATTATACCGCCCGCGGTACCCGCTAAAAGGCCCAAGAGTAGATTCCCTGTAAAAAACGAGACGATAAAGCTGAAAAATGCTCCGGAAAGCATAATGGCCTCAACGCCGATATTAATGATCCCGGCTTTCTCGGAAATAGCCTCTCCCAGTCCCGCTAAGATAAGAGGAGTTGCCATCCTAACAGAGGCTATCAGATATATCGTAACAAGCGCGATAACTCCAGAATCCATGTTTTACTCCTCCTTCCTATTCGTCTGTTAAAAGGCGACGGAATATACTTTTACGTGCCAGAATCAATAAGACGACAACCCCCATGATGATGGATGAAATGGAGGTTGGCACGCCAGCCGCGCGTTGCATTCCCAGTGAACCCACTTGAAGCGCGGCGATGCCCAAGGCGGAGATGACCACGCCTACGGGATGGTTCTTCCCCAGCAGCGCAACGATAATAGCGATATACCCATAGCCTGGGGAGATACCTTCTAGCAGCTTGTGATGCAGCCCGGCAACTTCGCACACACCTGCAATTCCGGCCAGACCACCGCTGATCAACGAGGAACGGATGATGTTTTTATACACCGAAATGCCAGAGCACTTGCAGGCCCGGGGATTCAGACCAACCGCCCGCATCTCATAGCCTGCGGGAGTCTTCCAAACTAGGAGCCAGACGAGGACAACGCTGATCAGAGCGACTAAGAAGCCTGCGTGCAGCCGTGTAGAACTCAAAATAACCGGCAGCGTCGCGCTGTCAGGCAGAAAAGACGACATCGGTAACGAATTAGAGGGGTCCTTGAGCAAAGTACGCACCAAAATGCCCACAATACTTATGGCAATATAATTAAACATGAGCGTGGTGATCACCTCTGAGATCCCGAACCGCGCCTTTAAAAATCCCGGAATAACTGACCAGACACCGCCAAAAACAAACCCACCCAGGATTACCAGCGGAATCATAACGATTGCCGGCAGATCATTAAGCCAAAAAGCAATACAGGTAACAGCAATGGCGCCCATGTAAAGTTGACCTTCAGCGCCGATGTTGATGAATCCGCTCCGGGAACCGACTGCCACACCCAATCCTGTCAGGATCAACGGAGTTGCTTTCACCATAACCTCGGAAACCGAATAGAATGAGCCGAAAATTCCGGATAAAAAGCTGGAGAAAGCCTGATCCACGCTGCTGCCCACCAGACGGATCAGCAAAATGGTGATTAAAAGCGTCAGGACAGCAATGCCGAGAAAAGAGAGAAGTTTTCCAAATCGTTTCATAGTGATTCCTTCCTTGCTTCAGACGTTCTCCCAGCCATCATCAGACCGATGTGGGAGAGACTCAGTTCTTTCGTGTTCGGGAAAATCCCCATGAAGCGCCCTTTGTAAATCACGACAATCCTGTCACTCAGTAAGAGGACTTCCTCCAAGTCGGCTGAGATGAGGAGAATACTGCACCCTTTCACCCGGTGCTGGAGAAGCTGCTGTTGAACGAACTCCGTCGCACCAATATCAAGCCCGCGTGTCGGCTGAAGCGCCACAATAGCTTTCGGGTCACCCGCCATTTCACGCGCCAGGATCAGCTTCTGCTGGTTTCCGCCAGACAGATACCGTAGGGGAGTATTTAACCCTGGCGTTTTGATTGCATAGTCTTCCACCGCCTTTTGTGTGTCTTCCCGCACTAGGCGCGCATTGATCAGTCCGTGGTCAATGAAGCGGGGATCCGTGTGTGTTTTTAAAAGCATGTTGTCTGTTAAGTTCATGTCCATCACCAGACCATCCTGCTGACGGTCGTCCGAAATATAGCCAATCCCCAGCTTCTTATGTTCCAGTACACTCATAGCGCTCATATCCAGGCCACCCAGTTTGATCTTCCCCTGGCTATGTTTACGGATACCCAGAATCACTTCGACAAGCTCTTTTTGCCCATTGCCGTCGACGCCAGCGACGCCAACAATCTCCCCTGGCGCGATCTGTAATGACAGCGAAGTGAGCCTCTCCATACCGTTTTCCTTCAGTGATACGTCCTCAAGCACCAGCCCCTCGCTGCCAGCGTCGGGCACAATGGGCTCCCGCTGGATACTGTGCAGCTGACGACCGATCATATATTGCGACAGCTCCTGCTCAGTAAAGTCACACGTTTTCACCGTCACCACATTGTACCCATCGCGCAGAACCGTGACGCGGTCAGTGATGCTCATAACCTCGGGGATGCGATGGGTGATGATGATAACCGAATGGCCGTCCGCGCGCAGTTTGCGCAGTACCGCGAAAAAGTATTCTGTCTCCTGCGGGGTAAGCATTGCTGTGGGCTCGTCCAAGATAAGCAGTTCTGCATCACGATAGAGTAGTTTAATGATCTCAACTCTTTGCTGTTCACCCACGGACAGCGTGGAGATATAAGCGCCAACATCAATCTGCAGCCCGTATTTTTCCGAGACATCCGTAATGGCCGCATTAAGCGCCTTACGGTCAGGAAACGGATATCCTTTTTCTCTGAGCCCGAGCGTGATGTTCTGCGACACCGTTAGGGTAGGTACCAGCATGAAATGCTGATGCACCATGCCGATATGGCAAGCAATGGCAGCTCTAGGTGAGGCAAAGGAAACCGCTTGCCCTTTCCAGAGAATATCGCCGGAATCCCTTGCATAGATACCGTACAAGATGTTCATCAAAGTGGTTTTCCCTGCACCATTTTCGCCTAAGAGCGCATGAATTTCTCCGGGCTCCAGATCGAAACATACCTGGTTATTGGCCATTTTTCCAAAAAAGGATTTGTTAATGTTCTTCATGGAAAGCAAAGCCATAGATTCATCCTCCTAAAAAAGAAGAAGATGTTTCGCCGGAGTGTTTGCGCCTGATGCCGGCAAAAGCCGTGCCTATTCCTTCAGTTCGCAACCTTGTCCATCGAGACATCTTCTAAATTATATATTTGCCTATTTTGTGGATTTCTCGATAACTGGGATGGTAAGGCTCCCATCGATAATCTGTTTCTTAGTATCTTCGAGCAGTTTTTTGGTATTTTCGGGAATTTTGCTCTCGAAAGAATGGTAGGAGGAAATATCAACAACTTTTTCTTTCATCCCCAAGTGAGTCACGCCGCCTTTATACGTACCGTTTTTTACTGCTTCAACAGCGGTCAGAATGACTGTCGGCATATTATACACCGTCGAACACATGACAGTGTTGCTGGCGATTGAATTTTGGTCATATGAATTGCCACAAGCCAGTATGCCTTTTTCCTCCGCCGCCTTGATTGCACCGGTGCCCGCTTGGTTTGCGACATGATAGAGAACATCCGCACCCTTGCCGATCATGGACAGCGCCGCATCTTTACCGGCGGAAACATCCGTAAACGAATTTAAGTAGATTTCATAGACAACAATATTAGGGTTTACTTTTTTCGCCCCCAGCTTAAACGCTTCAAGCTCCTTGATAATGGAAGGTTGCTCCATGCCGCCTATTACACCGATTTTGCCGGTTTTGGACATTGAACTGGACAAAAGACCCATCAGATATCCACCCTGCTCACAACTCATCACATAGGAAGCCATGTTCGGGGCCTGTGAATTGGCCTCAGTTGCCATGAAATGGAGCTTGGGAAATCTTTTAGCTACGCTGACTGCTGGATCTCCAAACTGGAAACCGTGCCCGATAATCAAATCATATCCCCGTGAAGCATAATCGTTATACGCTGATTCGGCATCAGCAACCCCTACATTTTCTGTATACGTAGTTTCCAAGTCGTATTTTGCTTCAGCGGCCTTAAGGCCCTCCAACGCTGTAGCATTCCAACCCTGATCGTTGGCAGGACCGGAAAGAAGCAGAGCTACTTTCATTTTTTTCTGCTCACTTGACGCCTGCTGCGTGCTGCTGCAACCAGTTAACAGGATCAACATACACATAATAAGTGCGAAAGCTTTAGTAACTTTCATGTCAAATTCCCCCTCTTTTATTAATAATTTTTATTTTTAGCGGAACGCCTCACATTCGTTGCGAAGCACCCGCGTGCAAACCTTTTCCCCTTGTTCGGTCAGTGCCTGTTCGTCAACACCCAACAGTTGACCGTCCCGGAACACAACCTTACCGTTAACCATCGTCAGCCAAACTGGGCCAGTGACGCCGACCCGTGCGAGAATATTTTTAGGATCGTGCAGGGTACCCGTCAGTTCCAGCACCCCAGTGTTGATCATGAACAAATCAGCGGCTTTGCCAACCTCCAGCGACCCCAATTTCTCGCGTCCCAACGTTTTCGCGCCGTTAACAGATGCGATTTTCAGCAATTCGTAGGGTGAAAGGCACCCTCCTCGCGCTTTACTGTGGTAGGCCTGCATCAAGTAAGCCATCCTGAGCGAATCGAGCAGGCTGGAACTGTCATTCGTTGCGGAACCGTCGCAGCCGAGGCTAATGACCACCTTTTCTTTCTGCATAGCCTTCATATCAAGTATCGGGAAACCGCCCAGCACCGCCGGTGCGGGACAATGGGAAACGCCGGTGCCGTTTTGTCCCATCACTTTGAATTCGTCGGACTGCAGCTCCCAACCATGGGCAATCCAGACGTCCGGGCCGCAAAAGCCAATTTCTTCACACCATTCAAGCGTTCGCTTACCCCAGCGCTCCTGCATAATGTTGTTTTCGCCCTCGCCCAGATGGGTATGCAGGCGAACACCCTTTGTTCTGGCTAAAGCGACGGATTCCTTGAATGTTTCGATATAGCTGTTAATCGGTTGGCAGGGCGCCACCACTATTTGATGCATGGAAAATGGTGCCGGATCATGATACAAATCAATCAGACGCTCGCAGTCGGAAATAAATTCATCTGTCGTTTCCAGCATATCGTCGGGGATTGTGCTTCCTTTGCTGCGCGGGAGTGTATTTGTGCCTCTACCTGCGTGATACCGAATACCCAGTTGCGCAGCCGCTTCCATCTGCCGATCGACCAGCAGCTTGCCCGATGTGCGTGTATAGCAATACTGGTGGTCGAAAGCGCAGGTGCATCCGTGCTTGAGCAAGTCTCCCATGGCAGTTAATGAAGAATAATAGATGACATCGGAATCAATTTTTTCAAAGATGCGGTAGATTTTATCCAGCCATTCGACCACCAGCATATTGGGATAATCTATCGTCATCAGATTGCGGACAAACGTTTGAAAAAAATGGTGATGAGTGTTGATCAAGCCGGGATAAATGAATTTATCGCGCCCATCGATTACTTCAGCGTCCTGCGACGACAAATTCTTGCCCATCTGGATAATCTGTGGTCCCTCGATAAGCATATCGGTATCATAAAACACTTGATCTGCAGCGTCACAGGTCACAATTGCCCGTGCATTTTTAATTAAAATCTTTCGTTCCATCGTTGTCTTCATTGCCTTTCTCTATTATCGTTTGAATCTTTCTGTGTTTCAGGTAACCGTTGCTTTATTCTATTGTTATATATTACTATATCCTATACCCTATAGTAACAATAGGGTCAAGTGCCTTTTTTGTATTATAGCTGCTAAGCGTTTTTCTACAAATCCCGCTCTCCTGTTTTGAGTGTTCTTCCTGAATTAGGCCCATCGTATCTTGACATATCGAGGTAGACCGTCTAGAATTTGCCAAAGGCAATCTTCCAAGCGCTTCGGCTAGCTAAGAATTGCAACAGCTCCCCTCGTCCGATTGGAACAAGGGGAGCTGTCGATAATGATAAGTTATGTTGTTAGCCTCTACTGCATATTTTAAGAATGATGTCCTTATTTTCTATTGACATCATTTCAGAAGTTGGAAATACAAAGTATATGGATTGGGCAATCTTTCATTAATAGTATCCACACCACTCTGGCTGGTCTATAATGTAATAGACTAATATTAATCTGGTGTTTGTGAGGTGAAAGAAAACAAAAGATTTATTTGGGGATATTGGGAATATTGCTGAACAAAAAATTCGTGAATCCATTGCAAGGGAGAATTGAAAAACCTTTCTGGGTCAGGAAAGCCCGTAAATATTTTCATTTTCCCATTCTTTAGCCACATGTAGAGCATGAACTAACCGCGTGTCGATATTCTCATCAATGAGTGATAATACGTGCTCTGAACACTCCCTAGCCCATCTATTTTGTTTATGATGATTATCTTTGGTGAGTAGTCCGCCACGATGTACTGCAACAAATCGTTTATCTCGGATTTCCTATCTCCTTAATGTTAATTTATTCTCGCTATGATTGAAATAAATTCATCTGACCATCTCTGAGCGACTTAGTTTGACGCTCTTTAATTACATCA
>DATMYU010000565.1:0-3408 GCA_035560775.1 Desulfosporosinus sp. | reverse complement strand
ATGGGGTATTCCGATAAGTTATTAACTATATATTTCTTTAGATACCATTTCTGCAATTTTAGAAAAGCTATATCTTCTCCTTTGTCATGGTCATCCTCTAGAATCCGTTTTTCATCTCCATTTTACCAACTCATAATCTCAAATTAGTAAACCGATAAGACATAAATAGGGGGTTTATGATGACGCTAAAAAGTAGCGGAAATCATAAACCCCTGTCAAATATTCGAACGCCCCTTGAACCCTTGAAAGTCCAGGGTTTATACCACTCTTACCCTACTCCCACTCAATCGTTCCAGGAGGCTTGGAGGTAATATCATAAACCACGCGGTTAACCCCTTGAACTTCGTTAATAATTCGAGAAGATATTCTTTCTAACAAATCATACGGTAGCCTTGCCCAATCTGCCGTCATAGCATCTTCGCTGGTGACAGCTCTGAGGATAATGGGATACTCATAAGTACGGCAATCCCCCATCACGCCAACGCTTTTGATCGAAGGGAGTACTGCAAAACTTTGCCACAAATCACGATACATTCCTGAGCGACGAATTTCTCCTAAAATGACAGCATCTGCTTCACGTAAAATGTCCAGCTTCTGACGAGTTACTTCCCCGAGAATACGAATAGCCAGACCTGGTCCAGGAAACGGTTGACGCCAGACAATCTCCTCACTCATCCCTAGTTCAATTCCAAGTTCACGTACTTCATCTTTAAAAAGCATCCGCAATGGTTCGATCAGTTCAAATTGTATATCCTCCGGCAAACCACCCACATTGTGATGGCTCTTAATCGTTTCGGCTGTGTCCGTCCCACTCTCAACTATATCTGGATAAAGAGTCCCTTGAACCAAGAAATCAACCTGTCCGAGCTTCAATGCCTCGACTTCAAAAACACGGATAAACTCATTACCAATCGCTTTGCGTTTCATTTCGGGATCGGATACGCCTTCGAGTTTTTGCATAAAACGTTCATGGACATCCACAAACACCAGGTTTAGTTTGAACTCCTCAGCAAAAATCTTCTTAACCTGCTCTGCCTCATTTTTACGCATGAATCCATGATCGACAAAGACACAGGTCAACTGATCCCCCACTGCCCGGTGCACCAGAGCCGCAGCGACTGATGAATCTACGCCACCACTCAAAGCACAAAGAACATGCTTATTTCCGACCTTAGCTCGAATTTCTGCAACTTGCAAGTCGATAAAGGACTCCATAGTCCAGTCCCCAACGCATCCACAAATATCAAAGAGGAATTTTTCTAACATCGCTTGCCCATCCTGGGTATGTTTTACTTCCGGATGAAACTGGACGCCGTAAAAATGCCGCGCTTCATCCATAATGGCAGCAATTGGAGTATTCCAAGTATGACCAACGACCACAAAGCCCTCAGGTAGTTCGTGCACAGAATCACCGTGGCTCATCCAACACGGTCGCTCTCCACCCAAGTCTTTCCACAGGTCCGTTGTAATATCGACCGTTAGCATTGCTTTCCCATACTCGCTGGCTTCAGGATGTTCCACCATCCCCCCTAATTGTACCGTCATCAGCTGCATCCCATAGCAAATCCCCAGTATGGGAATCCCTAAGTTATAAATTTCCGGATCCACTTTGGGAGCATCCGGCTGATTGACGCTAGCTGGCCCCCCCGAGAAGATAATGCCCTTTGGCTTACGAGCCCGAATTTCCTCGATTGAAGTTTTATAGGAAACCATTTCGGAATACACATGTGCCTCGCGTACACGACGAGCAATAAGTTGATTGTACTGTCCACCAAAATCTAAAACCAAGACAACTTCCTTTGGCATATTTTATCCTCACCATTCTATATTAGATTCAAATTTCATAGGCTTCCTGTTTTAAAACACCAACGTAAGGCAAATTACGGTACTCTTCGTTAAAGTCAAGGCCATACCCCACGACAAATTCATCTGGAATCGAAAATCCATTATAATCGGGAACGACTTCTACTTTTCTTCGGGTGGATTTGTCAAGCAATGTAACCACCTTTACACTGAGAGGATTCCGAGCTATTAAGTTCGCTTTTAGATACTTTAGCGTAAGTCCCGTATCCACAATATCTTCAGTAATTAGGATATGGACATCATCGACACTACGTTCTAAGTCTTTAAGGATTCGTACAACACCTGAGGACTGTGTTGATGTCCCATAGCTAGATAACGCCATGAAATCATAGTTCAGTGGCAATTTGATCTCTCGGATGAGATCCGCCATAAAAGGGACGGCTCCTTTCAGAATCCCGAGGACCAATATTTTCTTCCCCTCGTAATCTCGAGTAATTTCCGCACCCAATTCAGCAACACGCTTTTCCAATTCTTCCTTGGAAATTAAAACTTTTGCAATATATTCTTCCATATAAGGACACCTCCATTAGTACATTTCTAGACATATGTCAAAACTATATCAGAGGAGTGTCTATTGTGCAAATAAAAGAGGCAGGATATAACCCACTACATGGATCTATCCTACCCCTTTTATTTGCACCCGTTGGACACTTTATATTACATGTCCGGCACCTCTATATTTATCTTCTTTCCAATATCCTTAAACTCAAGTATCATCGTCATAGAATCGGACTTAGCTTTGTTCTTCGCTTCGATTGTTGCTCTTACGAGCATTTTGTCGGACTTACGAATATAAAGCGTATACTGGAAATCGGTCCAAAATGCTTCCATCATTTGATTCTGAACACTGGGCATCAAATGACATACCCATACTCTTTCCCCATTGACTTTTTCCTGACCGCTAAGCATCACCTCTCCAAGCTCTTTCATTTTAAGCGAAGATAAGGGGTTGAGTTCCGCCAGAAAGACTTCCTGAGTTGCAGCAGTATTCGCAAACCGGATCCATTTTTTGCTAAAGGGATCTTTGTTATAGGTAGAATCTCCAATTTGGATAATCTCTACTTCGCTACCGACCAGTTGCCCCAAGACTCGTGAGTTTCCACCGTCCTTTTCTCCTAGAATCTGAGTGAGTACGCGATCTTTTCCCTCAACTGATTGATGCTGAGTTAAACTGTAGCGAAAAGAGGTCGCCGCGTTCAATCGTTCTAAACCGTGCGTAACTAAATTAGTAGGGTCTGGCTGCCAAAGAAGGCGTCCTAGAAGCCCCCCCATCAACACGATGCTGATTCCGATAAGTAACCAAATTCCTCTTTTCTTCATCTCATGCCTCCCTGGCGGAGTTCTTACTCTACTAATATGTAGACTTAGCTTGCACTATTCCACTTATGCAATACGTCAATATAATTTACTACCTGCAGTCCTAGCCATTTTAATTATTTTACTATCTTTATCCATGTTAAAATCAGGGAACTTCAAAACAATGTTTCCTTGTCAAACAAGTTAGCATTTAGCGTTGCGATGATACAAAGTTCTGATATCAAATGG
>DATMYU010000564.1:0-13326 GCA_035560775.1 Desulfosporosinus sp. | reverse complement strand
GTATTAGGCACTAAAAATCCGAGATTAATTCTATCTCCTCGGGTTTTGGGGAGTTCAAACCAACAATCCTTAATCCACGGGGTTAACCTTAGGCAAAAATTTGCAATGACTTCTCGCACCTGCACCATTTCCCTGTCTATCAACTGGTGCCATACCCTCACTCGTTTAAGGTACTCTGTTCCACTTTGCACATTTTCTCTCAACGACGCATATGATAAATGAGCGCATTCCCGATTTCTCTGCGAAATAGCCAAGCAATATTCCGAACAGCCTTCCACTTTGTCAAAACACATATCTAATTCTTGTTTATAAATCCGTAAAAGCTCAACCAAGTGCAACTCATTAGAAACACTCACACCGGACTGTATTGGTAGCACCGTTAACTGAAGGCGTTGAACTTGTTCAAGCCACTGCAACATAGCTAATAGAAAATCCTGCTTCGTTGTGAATATCTCCATTGGGGACTTACACCAAATCACACTGTGCTCTCCCAAGGTTGTTAATTCAGTTGCCAATGGTGGTTCACTAGGTAGATTGTTACAATTACGTATAAAACCCAAAAGATAGGGCCGTTTCATAGATTCACATCTTTCTTCAAGGTATTCCCTTCGAGCATCGTCTGAACCGATGTAAGAACAATTTTCAAGTTTAGATACACTAAATCCACATTGCCACAGCTAAGAATAAGATCGCCAGAGATAACGACTCCTTTATCGAGCAATTTCTCCACGACTTCAAGGAGTGTCACTTGTTTTGAATTTGCAATATCACCCACCCATAGTTTCCTCCTCATTAATTAACCGTGAAAAGTGATAGGGAGGCCAGGGACCGGATACATCTAAAATAAAACCTAAGGGATCAGCAGCTTTGTCAAATTCCTCAAGCAATTTATCCCATTTCCCACGGTCTTCCTTAACCATTAAACACTGTACCGCAAAAACAACATGTTGCCCCTCTGGCGCAACAACTCCCGCCTTATCTAAGAGGATTATTTCCGCAGAAATAGTGCCTAAATCTTGGTAAAGAGATTCACCATAGTCATTTATGACTCGTTCCAGTTCTTCCTCGATTTTTTTCTCCCATTGACGTTTCTGAAAATACCCCCCTCCGCTTTGCCCACCAGTATACGGTGAATCTTCATGAAGCTTTTCTGAAAATTGTTTACGATTGACAAAAAGTTTAACATGCATCTCATTGTAGTTTCCTAGTCTTTGCAAATCGTCTTGTATCGCCTCGACGTTCTGGGCTAGTTGTCGTTTAATACTTCCTTCATCGATAAAGATCGTACAAAATGGCAGGGGAACAACAGACCTACTCTCCATTGTTTTCAATAAAGTTTCTTCGTGACACCGCGCATGAGTCTCTACCCAGGCCATATCCTCCATATAGTGATGGAGGGACTCTTCATTGTAATCTTTTCGAGGGACTGGGCAGACAAGCATACCCAGGTTTCCATTTTCCACAATGTGACATGGCCTGTCCTCCATACCAAGCAAATCACTATCTACTTGATTTGCTTGAATAATACCAAACGCGTACAAAACCTCTTCATCAATTAACGGCCGAGGACTGATCAGAACTTGAGGCGCAGTATCCTCTTTCTCCGCTTCTAAGGCATCTTGATGCTCTGCTATAAAAACGTTTGGACAAGACTGAGCTTCAAAAAAACTCTGAATAACATTTTCACCCGCTTCTCTCAAACGCGTCATAATGACTTCTTCCAATTCTAAGACTACTTTGTCCGCGCATTGATTAACGAGGCTTTCTACTTTTTGTTTCCACCCTCCAAGGGACCACGTCATTCTTCAATCCCTCTTTCCTGACCGGCCATCAAGCGCTCAAATAAACGCTTTTCATGTTCATGATATTCCTCTAGAGTAATTTCTTGGTTTTCTAACATATACTGCCGTTGGCTAAGTTCTCGACGTATGGCTTCAGGGCTATAGAACTCTGCTTCTGCATGCTCAATAACTTGTTTAATTGCCCAAATCGGAAATCTAAAAAACATACTTTATCTGTCCTCCAGACCTGAAATTAAAGTTACGTTTATCCAATTTCCAAGACCCTAAGCGGAGCTTCTTGAATTTACTTTTGGCTAACAAAGTGATGTGGAGCCCAAGGACCTGTATATTTAAAAATCATCGTTTCTGAGTACTTTGCATAAAGGGCTCCAACAGCTTGATCAAACGCCTCTTCCTTCTGGCGATCAACCAAATACACGCCATCAAAGGCTTGAAATTCATCCATTGGGTCTTTAACCACCCACTCGCTTGCTAAAGGACGAAGCACTGCGAGAAAGGACTTTTCTACTTCTTTACGCTCATAATCTGCAACTTCCATAATTGCCTTGCCAAACTCTACGACATCGTAACCCTGGCCTTCCCCTCTTTCTAAGGCTTTTTTCCAACGCTCTAAACGTTTATTTTTCATCATCGTTTCTTGGAAGCTTTCTTTTTTCCACCAAACCTTGAGTTCGACTTCTATTTTGTTGTCTAGCTTGGTGAGAAATTTCAAATAACTCCTTTTTTCTTTTTTAAGCACCGTTCGGATTTCTTCTTCTTGATCAAATAAGGTTCCAAAACGCAAGGGAACTACCGTGGTGTGCTTAATAACTTGACAAAGCACCTCCGTGTAGCGGCTCATACTTTCTCTCGTTGCGGTTGCCATGGAGGCGTCTTCAAGCTTTGCGCAGAGCATCCCAAGTTCCCCTTCCACAATGAGGCAGGGCGGCTCCTGGTTAGGACCTAATTTCAATGATTCGCCATCTATGGAGTTTGCCCGAATAATACCGTAACCATAAAACAAATTCCCCACCCCTTATAAAGAAAACTTGTCTGGCGCCCACGAAGACACTGTCTTCGCACGTATTAGCCTTCTTGAAGACACTGTCTTCGCACGTATTAGTCATTCTGTCAGCCATAGCGCTGGCGGCCGCCTAATTGCACTTATACCACGCATACTTCCTGATTTGGTATAAAGAAACTTGGAAGGCAACTGCCTTAGTCACACCCAAAACTAAACTTTCTGAGATGTCACCAAAAAAGAAAGCCATGTCACCACACGACTTAAAAGTCCTTGTCATTTGTTTCGCCGATTTCGTCCCGTTCACGCAACCCGATCCTCTTATACCCTAAAATCTCCAGCTTAACACTTACTTCCACCTCATAGAGCCCTACAACGTCATCAAGTGCTCGGCGCCGCTGATAATCTGAATCCTCGATCGTTTCAACTTGCACCATCCAGCCGTTTTCGCGTTGCATAACGCCAATGACACTTGCCTCCTTCTCCAAGACACTTTGGAAAAAGGTCTTTACATCATTAACTAATTGTTGGATATCCATGCTTCATCTCCTCCTTTAATTTCTCATTATCGAGGAAGAGTCAGCAAGGGTAAGCCCGATGGCTGAAGCGTATTTTAAATAGGTATCCACTGAAGCGATCACAATACGCGCTTCAATGGTAATGAGTTCGATTCCAACCAATGAAATCCTGATAAAAGCATCAATGACAATTCCCTTGTCAAGGATACGATCAATGACCTCCGCTAAACTACTTGACTCTACGCTTTTAACTAATGCCATGATCTGACCCCCTCCCTAACCTTGCCTATGACATATATATGATAGGGATCAGAAATCATGACAAAAGTTTAGCATTGTTGTTGTTTTTTTAAGGGAAAGCATTAATGCTCAATTACCCCTACGTGAGATCACATTTCTTTTGAGCATCCGTTCAAGTTTCTGTAACTCCCCTTGAACGAGCTTTACTCTTTCCTCTATTAGGCCAACCCGTTTGGCTATCTCGGCTCGCTCTGCTGCGAGTCGTTGTAATTCTTGGTCGTATACGTGCATCTGGAAGTAGCTAGGTTTATGATCGCGCATTACAGGTCGGATTAGCTTCGGTCTTAAAGGTAAAGGCTGACGCATCATTTTCACTTCCTATCATCTGGGCTGTACTTATCTAATTCCTCTTCAATACGGTTTGCTAGCAAGGAGTCGCTTTCACCATCGTTTTCGTAGGAAAATTCTGACCCAATAACATCCATTAAAACCTGGAGGAATAAAGGGTTTGCGCGGACAGGCTTTGATCCTTTCGTAGCCAAGATCGTGGCAACCATGATTGCCGCACGAATACTAGGCTTCTTAATATCATTTCCTCGAATCCCTCGTATGACATCTACCACTCTAGCCGCTTCACGCCAAGGCAAACCTGAGCGGCCTGCAACAATGGCTACCTCGGATTCACGGTCTAAACCTTTTATCGCAATAGTGATAACACGGTCTTTCAATGCATCTTGAAGCACGTGTACCCCTGCATATTCTGATGGATTACTGGTGAAAAGCACTGAAAAATCAGGGTGGACCGTTATCCTTGTCTCTCCTTTTTGAATCGCAGATAAATCCAGAGTCCTTTCCTGTAAGACAGAAAGAAGTACATTATTGGTTTCTGGTTTGGAACGAGTGAAGTCATCATAGACAAACGTATGGCCGTTTCTACAGGCATGAGTGATCCTTCCATCATACCAAACGCTATCCATGGATTCTTCAGCTTTCCAAACAGAATGAACATAGTTATCGAGCAATTTTTTCCTGCGCATTCCCGAATTACCTCCGACCAAATCAGAAGGTTTATACTCGTCATTGCCCTGAAGTGTTACGATCGGACGACCCAAAAGCTCAGCGATATGCATTGCCAGAGCAGTCTTTCCCGTTCCAGCCGGTCCACAAAAATGAACACCATAACCGGCTTGCAGATAGAGCAAAGAGCGGTTCGTTAGGTCCTTAAAGTATGCGGTTTCTATAAATGCATCCGGCAATTACCTTACCTCCCTGTACGCTTTCTTAACAGATAACTTCCCGCTTCATACCAACCCTTCATTTCTTCTCCCCGCTCACTAACCCAGGTTTTCATTTCATTGATTTGCGCAACTCTATCAGCCTTCAAACCTCTTTCCATGGTCTTTTCTTCAGCTCCATATTTGTTCAGCAAACTACATATATCCTCCCAAATTTGTGTTTTAGCTTTTTGTTGTTCAGCACTATCAATGTCTCGCAGCTTAACGATTTCTTTCCGATCGCTTTTTACTTTTGTTCGAATTTCCGAATGGAGTGTCGTCAATTCAATCCCTCTTTGGTCAAACTCCTGACACAATACGCGTCCTAATTCGACAAGATTCATACTCTAATTTTCCTCCTTTGCCAAATATAAATGGGAGGGAGTTTCTCCCCCTCCCTAACAAACCTCATCCAATTTAGAACTCGTGATGAAGCTCTGTTAGACCAACCGCTGCTGCATATCTCAGCCAGGTGTTAACACTCGCAATGACTACACGAGCATCGATGGCCAGAAGTTCGATACCGACAAGCGAAACCCTTACATATGCGTCAATAACGATACCTTTGTCTAAAATGCGGTCCACAACTTCTGCTAAACTCGAGGAATCAATGTCTTTTTTCATTCTATTTACCTACCTTTCTAATTTTAGAAGAACTTTTTGGGGAATATCGCGAACCGTGCCCTTCCACCCTCCCCTACTCCCAATTTATGTCAGTTTTGACGAAGGTGTGCAAGCTTTTCAACAATTAATTTCCCCTCTCTGTTTTCCTTACACTGTATGTGTTTCTGACGCCCACTGTTACTAAACCTATGATATGGATATAATTCCATCCCTGGTCGAAAAACACAATCGCAAAAATCAAATACCATTAGGTAAGATTATACTTAGTCCATTTTTGCATGAGCTGATTTGCAACTTCTTTAAAATCCGACTTTACTGTAAACACAATTTCATGCTCACCATATTCATCCGTCACTGCAATACAAAGATATTGTTCTTCTACTCCTGAATTCGCAGTTGTTTTTCTAGCCTTTTTTAAGTTTATAGGCAACTGAGAAATAATCTTAATTGAACTGATTTGAGAGAATAGAAAAGCTTTGCGATTAAATGCTATTGCATCCTTCGGGTGAAGTGAAATAGCCATCGACCCACTTTTTAATGCCGGGTGACCGCCGATCATTTTGACTAATTTCGCCATATAGGGTTTACCATACTTTTCATCGATCTCTTTATATCCGGCGTATAATTTTAAGACAAAAGTAAGCAATACAAAAAACAAAACCCCACAAAAGCTTATAGTAATTACATCAACCACTTTTACCTTACCTCCCTTGCTTATAGGAAACTTACTTCATATTAAGTTTAACTAACTTATCCGACATAAGTCTTTCCCCTATTATCATATTTTTAAGTTTCGCAATTGCTACCCATACCAAGCACATACAGGAATCCTCCATTCATTCTTTTGTGGTGCAAAATAACGGCATGGAAGTAGGCTTTTGGCAAGTGAAAGGAGCAGACCTAACTAGTTTAGGCCTGCTCCTTTCACTTGCCATCATTGATGCGATCCAATAGCTTTTCAAACATTATCCGCAGATCATTTCTTATGCGTTCTGCTTTTACACTGACATTAAGAAAATCAAGCACCCCAACGACTGATCCACAGTCTGCACACTGTATGAAGAGCACGGCTCGCGTCGTTCCTTCTAAGTTATTGGCGTGGACAACCTCAAATTTGCCACCTCCACATTTTATACATCGAGATTGCGCCATACTCACACCCCCTCCTTCACAATAATATATTATGTCTCTTACAGGGTAATTGCCTATGCTTAAACTAGAAGGAGCCCGGAAATTCCGGGCTCCTTCAGTAAGACAATGCCTTACAAGTTCAATACTACCATTGTCCCTAGAAGAAAATATTCAAGGCAGTCGCACTTGCCGCTGTCCTAGACGATCATTATGGACCCTTTCGGTTGCGCAGTCGATTTATAAGCTAGCGATGTTTTGCAGCGCCTGTAATGCTTGCTCGATATCCTGGATGGTATTGAAAAAACCAATACCGAACCTGATCGTGCCTGTACCAAGAGTTCCGATGGTTTCATGGGCCAAGTAGGCGCAGTGCAAACCACCTCTGACTGCAATTGAGTATTTTTCATCCAGTTCACGGCACACCTCCTCGCAGTCCTTCCCCTCAATTGTGATCGAGATAACCCCTGTCTGCTGCTCAGGATGGTTGCTTCCATACACCCTAACTTTTTTGATTTTACTCAGGCCCTCCAGCATGAAGTTAACAAGCTGATTTTCTCGGTTGCGGATATTATCGACTCCAATTGCCAGAATGTATTTGACTCCTTCATTCCAGCCGACTATCCCCGATGTATTTAAGGTGCCGCTCTCATAGCGATCCGGTAAAAATTCCGGTTGAGTAGGACTTTCGGAAAGGCTGCCCGTTCCACCTTCCTTTAATGTCTCCAGAATGAGACCAGGACGAATATACAACCCCCCCGTGCCCTGCGGCCCTAGTAGGCCCTTATGTCCCGGGAATGCCAAGAGATCGATATGCATCTGCCCAGCATGCAACGGATAGCTTCCAGCTGTCTGAGCTGCATCCACCATGAACAGGATCTGTCGTTCCTGCGTCAGCCGACCCAGCGCCTCCAGATCATTGACCGTGCCCGTCACATTTGAAGCATGGGTGACCACCAGAAGTTTGGTGTTTTCCCTGATTTCTCCGGCGATGTCCGCGGCATTCACTTTTCCGTGGACATCCGCCAGAACGATCGAGAGTTGCACACCCACAGTTTCCAGTTTCTTGAGGGGACGCAGCACCGCATTATGCTCCATGCTCGTCAAAATCACATGGTCACCCGGAATCAGCAGTCCTTTCAAAGCCAGATTGATGGCTTCCGTGGCATTGCTGGTAAAAATGATCCGCAAGGGATCATCGATCCCCAACAGCTTAGCCAAGTTCTCCCGACATTCATAGATTTTCTCTCCGGCCAACAGGGCCATCCGGTGACCGCTGCGCCCAGGGTTGGCTCCGTATTCCTGCATACACTTGAGCATTTCCCGAGCCACTGCTTCTGGCTTCGGCCAGGAAGTGGCAGCATTGTCTAAGTAGATCATGAAAAAGCACCTCATTGTTGATGTGGAAATGTGTTTGCTGCGGTTCACCCAATCCGGATATATACCCTATTTCCGTTATCGTAGTTTCCCTCCTGGTAAATCCCGTTAATCACAACTCCTAATTCCTGAGCCGCCTGCTTGACCTGCAGGAGCTGGCTCTCCTCGAACCGGAGTGCAAAGCCACACCCTCCGAGAGAGATACCGTGGGGAGCGCGGATCATACCGAAATACTCACCTCCCCGGTTGAGCCGGCTTTTCAGGCGATTTACCATATTAATGGATGAAAAAACTGCCAGGTATCCCATAGATCACCCTCACATTAAGTGTTTTCCTCTTTTTTTAAAGTTGCAAATAAGATAGCATCCTCAACCTCTAACACTTCAGCAGCTCCTGAGTAGATCTGATCTTTTAGACTGATTTCCACAGTGCTGTCTTGTCCGACAAGCTTTAGCTTCCACTGTCCGGGGGATTGATTGTTATCCTCAAAAAGCAGATTGCCCCGCAGTACACTGCACCCGGTAGCTCCTTCGATCCCCTGAGCAAAGAAATGTCCGCCAATCACTTCGGCCCTAACTGCTTCCCCGCGGCCTATTTCCAAGGCCTGCAAAGCTTTGGCTCCCGTCCTCAGTCCCAAGGTAAGCCCAACGTTGATGGTATCCCAGTGCAAATGACGGGATGTCGTGCTCAGCGCGTTTCCCATACACCAATTCAAGGGAGTCTCAGCAAAAGGAAAAGCGTCATAGTGAGGGATATAAATTTTAATATCCAAGATAGGCGTACCATCTATAGCATCCAATCCTTTGACATAGAGACGGTTCCCTTCATGTCTAACTAGTTCAACGACACACGAGCCCATAGCCGAAGGACGGGACGGGGAGCGGGTGGAGTATACGCCCTGGCAAGCTGGTTCACTGGCGAATGGCAGAGTGATCGGCGGCTCTTCGCTTTTCCATTCGATCAGGTTCAGCCAGTCTTTCCGACGATGCTGGCTATAGATGACATGGAGATGAGAAAAATATTCGAGCCCGATAAGCGCATCCGTGAGGTCTTCCCTCATGTACAACATACTTTCCTTCTGATAGTCATAGGTTTTACTAACTTTTTTAAAATCGGAAACCACAACACCGACTGGTTTAATGGAAACTGGTTCCTGCGGGACAACAACCATTCATCAGACCTCCTTCAATAATATCTATAACAATCTAGTCACAGTTCGTTATTCTGTACTCTCAGTCAACAATGGGCTTACTTCATAGCCGCCCGCATCGCGCTGTTTTGAACCTCAGTAATGACACCTTCGCCACCAACATCGATCAGGTCGGTTATGGCTGTCCGATTAGTTGCTAAGAAGGTACAGGTAGCATCTGGCAACCCTTTATCCACCATGATTATTGGAGATAAAGTATGGGCGGCCAAGTTGCTGGCAACTATAGCATCAGGAAAATTCAAACCAGTTACAACATAGACTTTATTCAGGTTAAGATGTAATCCTTCCGCGATGGCTGTGGCTGTCGCGTAACAATCGGTACCAGCATAACGGGTAGCTCCTGGCAACCGTTGATAAACCGTCTCTGTAACAACGCTCTCTCCACCAGCGACAATTGTCGTGCTTACCTTTTGGGCAGTTAAGGCTTGCGCTGTTGCCGCTGGCAAGGCCGCTGCCTCTGTGAAGAGAACCGGTATCCCGTTATAAGCGGCATAGCTGGAGATGGCCAAGGCATCCGAGTAGTGCCCGTCTTCCCCGTTGGCGATCACAGCCTTGCCAGTCGTTCCCAAGGCGGAAGCAATGGCCGCTGCGGTAGCATACCGATCTGTACCGCCATAACGCTGGACATTAGCCGCACCGTAAGTAGAGCTCAAAGAATCTTGGATAGCCTGGGAAATGACAGCTGTACCGCCAATCAGAGTGATCGTCTTCGGCGCCAGTTTCTGAACTTCCGCCAGTGTGGACGGAGTCAGCGCCGCACCATCCGTCAGAAGGATCGGCGCGTTGAGCTTGTAGGCCAGCGGGGCAGCAGCCAAAGCATCCGAGAACACATAAGCGTTAGCTAAGACTACATTATCTGCCCCAGTCTTCCACCCCTGTTCGGCTACTGCGATAGCTGTGGCAAAACAGTCATCCCCGGCTAAACGTTCTAGTGTGGAACCAGTATCGGCCATAACTGCATAGGTAGCAAATTGATAAGTCGAAATAGAAATTGTCTTCGCAGTTGTGTCATAGGCTCCGCCGAGCTTAACCCAATCGCTCTTGCCAGAGTCCCAACGATAAATAGCTAGTTTTTGGGGAATTATACCAGACGGAAGATCTGTTGTTGATACGGGAAAAGTAACGTTCACCGGAGCGTTAAATTGAGTTGAGCCGTCAGCTTCGTCTTTGATCGTCAATTGACGCTGGTATTTCAGTGGGTTAAGCACAACCGCCGTATATTCTGCTTTAGGTGGAATCTGCACGGTTCCTAAAGCTACGGTCATTTGCACCGAAGTAGTTCGGTTGCCCACAGCGCCGGGAGGCACGAGCAGTTGGAGACCGTCATTCGTTGTCAAAGTAACTGGTGCTGTCGCTGCCGGGTTTACTACTGAAGCGTTGACCGGTATTTGGGCATCTTGAGTTTGTTGTTCAGTAACATTGGCTAAAACAGCTAAAGCTGCTTGATTGTAAGCAGTATTATCTCCGCCTAAGTTAATAGGTCCCGAGTTGACAGGTGCCGGATTCACCGTCCCCGTCAAAATCGTCTGAGTCGCTTTAGCATCTGCGAAACCAGTAGCCTTAATCACGATAGCATGATTCCCTGACGCGTTCAGAACGCCGGATGCAATGTTAATTTTCCCGGTCTCAACCGTATACTGACCAGCGGTAAGGGATACACCGTCAACTGTGATGCTGTTGATAGCGGTCCGCCAACTTGCATTATCTGTAAAATTCAATACCACAGCCTGATCGATTGAACTGTTGATGGTCGTTAAAGCCGGGGCAGACGGTTCAGAACTGCTTCCTAAACCGCTTCCACTATGATCATTATCTTCCGGCGCATCCACCAGCGTCACATCGATCTCATAGATCCATTTGGCAGAGCTGGAAGCAGTATGTTCCGGACGGCTCTTAGCCAAATCATCCGTCTTGCCAAACAGTAGCCTGAACCTAACCGAATCATCCTGATCAGAAAAATCCGGTTCCAGAGAACCGTTCAACTGCCGTTGCCAGTTGTCATAAAGCGCAATGATCGTCGGCACCTTTTCTGCATCGGCTGCAGCGGCCACAGGGTCAGGGAAAACAATCTCGCCAGTATCATCAGTACTCCAATTTTCTGCTATATGAGGAAAATAGTAGCGTTTGGTGTCCAATAAGGAGTCCTTGGATAAAGTTTTATAGGGCTTGCCGTCCATGTCCGTCGTATAAAAAGTAAAGTTTTTCACATTGTCCTCGTCGATAGCACAATCTTTCAGGATATCGCTTAATTTAACTCCGACGGCTGAATCAATCACGGGGCAGGGCATGTTGTCGATGAAGGTGTAGGCCTTCTGCACCTGAGGCAGCGCTTCCAAGTCGCTGCTCTGATAAGTTTTCACACTGGTATAAGGCTCTCCTTTGTAGCCGACCTTGACTTCAAGTTGGTCCGACGGTTCACCTGTTGTTGTATTGTCGGCCTTGACTGGTACAGGATTCACGTAAAATGATAAATTAAATAAAACCACTAAAATCGCCAGACAGCTTATAAACTTCTTGATGCCGGAATTGCGTTTAAATCTCGGTATGAGCATTATTCTTTCCATCTCCTTTAATTCTTTAATGAGTTAGAAATCCTGCCTTTCCAGGCAAAATTAAATCAGGTGAAGCTGAAACAAATTCTCTGTTGAGCCTTCTCAAATCTAACTTTAGTTAAGCTTCAGTCTCTTGTAGGGGGTAGGGGGTAGGGATAACGGTATATACCGGATCGCCACTCTCTTTATTTATTTACTTAGTTGTCAATTACCTACACATTGCCATCTTTAGCAGTTAGAATAACGGTATTTCCTGTCAGAAAAATTACCTTTTATTACTTAACAGTAGATAAGGAACAAACATATTATCACACGATATAATTGTCTTACGACCCATCAGAGGAAGCCGCTTGATCCGCAGTGACGATAATTTTGCCTTCCCAGTTGGCAGCGATAGCTTCAATAAACTTGTCCGTTTCCCTGACTGCCACTTGGGTTTGCTGAGCCGCCTCGCCGTATTGTTGAGTGTTAGCGGCAGGGGCATGAAGACGTACGGTGATCAAGTCATACCCCTTGTCCAAATTAGCCAAGGTCAGAGCAGAAACCTCATCATCGGCGCTGCCGTTAGCGTTTTGGTCTTTGCCGATAAGCGACTGCACCTCCTAATTGAGTAGATTTTGCTCGGGCTCAATCAGCAACGTCGACTTATTCAACTTCTGCGCTGCCGCAAACAAAGAGGGCACCTGCAATTTATGATCATTAGCAGTGATCACCCCATTCTCCTCCGGCGTTTTGCCCGTCAATAAATAGGGCGGCAAACCCTACATGATGTCGAGACAACTGTACAGGTTGGTTTAATGTCCAACCTAATGGATACCTATCGTGACGCCCTGCTGTAGTCACATTGCCATTATCATTTAGATTAATGGTCAATGTCGTCGTTTTATCTCCAACGGTATTGGTTGCCCAAACCTGCCTGGGAATGACTGCCACAAATAAACAAAACAGAACTGTCCATAGAGTCAACCAGGAAACCGCCCATTTACAATGGCTATAAAGCACTCATCTATCTTTCCAGCTTCAATCTGTTCTGTGCTAGCATCTGTCTTTAAAATATTACCTTTCGCATATTTGACATTGTTTGCTGCTATCTTTAGCATATTGGTTTTTCCAGTTAATGCCGAGCTAAATGATACTACCAAGGTATTTTCGATAATAGCTACATTGTCATTTGGTTCCAAAACTGCAAAATCTGCGCCGTTAGCTGCAAAGGATACGGATTTCTTCAATTCGTCCAGGGACGCAAGGTTATTGAAAATGTTCTCACTATAAGATAAAGTAACGACCATATTACTGCTATCAATAGAAGCACTTACGTATGTAGGGGGGAGCGTATCATCCACTATTCCAATCACCTGCTGAGTTACTCCAGCATCGCTGTAGCCTGTGGCTTTGATCACTAAACTATATTCACGCTAAGGGCTTTTGTGGCAACGTTGCTGCCATATCCTGCCACCACCGTCATCTACCACCCGACTTAACATCCTATCCAACCATAAATTACTCTTTAGGCTCGTTCCAGCTCGGAGATTAGAAAACTTATGAAATTAACAGTTATTGGGCCGCATTAGCAATGATCATTACCATACATAAACTAATAT
>DATMYU010000563.1:0-7913 GCA_035560775.1 Desulfosporosinus sp. | reverse complement strand
CCTACCCCTTTTTTTTTGCTTCTCATTCTAAACAGACCATTGAGATAATACAAGGGTACTTTCAGTAGCGAACGAGCGTAGTTTAAGTAATTTGTGGGCGAATTAAGCTTGAACGTCTTCATAACTTCACATATAATGATTATTAATCAACCTAAAACTAGCATTTTATTGTAGCATTTATTATGCCGAAAACCTGTGTTTAGCTGAAACGTTGCTATTAGCAGCATCACCTTTGTAAACGTAAGGAGGGATATATCATAATGCCGAAAATTAAGGTTGCCTGTCCAATGAATATGGCAGAGGTTAAGGGTACTCTTTCCCGAATTCAGGAAGAGGTAGTATTTATCAGCGGAGGCACGGATCTTGTCATTCAATTGAATAGCGGACAGATTAGACCAGCTTGGCTCATTGATATCTCTCAAATTATGGAGTTGAATTATATTAAGGAAGTAGAAGGTAGGCTGAGAATTGGGAGTGCCACAACTTTCACTCAACTCAGTGAGAGCAGTCTCATTAGGGATAAGGCTAGATGTCTGGGACAAGCGGCATCTCAGATTGGTTCCGCTCAGATCCGCAACCGGGCTACCCTAGGCGGAAATATAGCCCAGTCCTCACCAGCAGGGGATAGCCTACCCGCCTTATTGGTGCTTGAAGCTTGGGTAAGTATTCTTGGGCCAAGAGGCTTAAGGAGAGTACCTTTTGCTCAGTTGCAAGCAAGAAACGGTTCGGGTTTGCAGGCGAATGAATTGATAACGGAGATTGATTTCCCGTTATGGGAATCACAGACAGACTCACAAATCGTCAGCGGCTTTGCCAAAGTGGGCAGTCGGACTGCTGTGACGATTGCCCGTCTGAACATGGCGGTGAGGTTTGAAATTGATACAGGAAATGCAAAAATATGGAGAGCGAGGTGGGCCGTGGGCGCCTTAGGGCGGACACCATTTCGCCTTGAGGAGCTGGAATTGGAATTACAAGGAAAGATAGTTAATGAGGATTTAGCAGGAGAGATTGTTAACTCTCTTCTAACCCAAGCCGTCGATCGGGCGATCCCAGGGAGGTATTCTCAGGCCTATAAACGGCAGGCTATTCAGGGCTTAGGCTATGATCTTCTGTATGATTTGTTTCCAGAGCAGATGGGTATTAATTACATTGTTTCACCGTACCCGTTACCATCGTAGGGGCACGATGTTTCGTACCCATTTCCGTCTGAATAGGCAAATGGTTTAAGAATAGGGCTTAAACGGGGGTAGGAGTATGCCTGGTGATGTTTTAGTTCAAGCTTTAAGGCATCTCTTTGATTCCATCGAAGAAGGTGTCATAGTTACTGACCGCGACGGTAAAATAATTCTCTACAATTCCGCGATGGCTAAATTAGAAGAACTATTGAAAGAAAACGTCGTTGGAAGATATTTAACTGAAGTATATGATGCAGTTACGCTAGAAAACAGTGAACATTTAAGTGTTGTTCTAAATGGAGAGTCAATTCTAGAGAAACATAAAACTTATTTCACAAATAAGGGGAAAGAGGTCAACATTGTCGCTAGTACTTTTCCTGTACTAGAAAACAATGAGATTGTTGCAGTATATTCGGTGTGTAAAAATATTACTAAGTATAAAGAACTGTTGACTAAAACCATGCAGTTGCAGGATCAAATTGGGCTAGAGGGGCAACAGCGCGATAATGGTACCCGTTACACGTTTGAATCGATCAATCATGCTAGTTCCGTTATGCAGAGCCTGCTTGCTTCGGCTAAAAAAGCGGCAGAAGTGGATGGGTTTATCTTAATTTTTGGGGAAACAGGAACAGGCAAGGAGTTATTAGTCCAAGCAATTCATAATTATAGCGCCCGTAAAAAGGAGCCTTTCGTGGCGATTAACTGTGCAGCAATTCCGGAAACTTTGTTGGAAAGCATCCTTTTTGGTACAGCCAAAGGTGCATTTACGGGGGCAGTGGAGTCGAAGGGGCTATTTCAACAGGCAGGAAATGGGACTTTGTTTTTGGATGAACTTAATTCGCTGAGTATTCCTCTCCAGGCCAAACTCTTGCGTGTCTTACAAGAAAAAACGGTGAGGCGGGTTGGTGGGACTCTGGAAATCCCGGTGCATTGTAGGGTCATCAGTTCTACCAACGTCGATCCATGGGAATCGGTTAATAACGGTACTTTGCGTAAAGACCTTTTTTATCGACTGGCGGTCATCACGCTCTACGTTCCTCCATTAAAAGATCGGAAAGAAGACATTGAGGCCTTAAGCGATTATTTCCTGAAAAAATATCAAAGAATTTATGGATTAGGAAGTATCATAATAGCCTCGGAGTTAAAGGATGTCTTTATGAGGTATCTTTGGCCAGGTAATGTTCGTGAATTAGAACACATAATTGAAAGTGCGATGAACATGCTTGATGGCCGAAAAGTCTTAACAATTGACCATTTGCCACATTACATAAAAGCAAAATTTCTCGGTCAGATTGGAACCTTTTCTAAATCTCCCCAAAAAGGTTCTAGTACATTAGCCCATGTTTTGCGTGAGGTGGAAAAGAAAGTGCTTTGGGAGGCGCTGAAAACCCATAATGGAAATATCACCAAAGCTGCTAATTCCATTGGAATAGCCCGGCAAAATCTACAATACCGTATGAAGAAATTAGGGATCGTGGTTTGAAATACCCATACCCAATAGTGGATAAATGCATAATTTTTTAGCAGCAAAACTTTTTTGCCTTTACCCTACGATGCCATATTCAAAGCATTTTCAGGGCATATTTGAGCAAAAAAAATATGCACTTTTTATTTAAAACAAACGGACAAGCCCTGTTATACCAGTATTTTTAAAAATGGCATGATTCTTGCGTAAGAACAAGCTTAGGCACAAATAACTCGTAACTGAGGGCACTTCGATCTAGGAACCTTACTTCAGGTGGAGTTAAACTTCATCTGAAGTTTAATTGGACCTATCTAGGTGCTTAGACAACGGATAAATTCCCAATAAGGTCTCAATAAATAAAACTATAGAGAGAGGGTTGATATCGAGTGACCTTAAAGGATTTTATTAATTTTCTCACGAAGAATACAGGGACGATTATGGAATATAGCAAAAATCATTTTACGCTTGTTTTGCTTGCAGTGACGATTTCCCTAGTGATCTGGGTACCTGTCGGTTTATTATTGACGAAAAATGATAAATGGGCTGCTAGAGTTCTTACCCTAGCAAATACGATTTTTTGTATTCCCAGTTTGTCAATGTTCGCTATTTTGGTGGCCATCCCCTACTTTGGTTTAGGAAGAAAGTCTGCTTTATTTGCTTTGGTCCTCTATGCGATGATGCCTCTGATTCGTAATGTTTACGACGGGGTTAAAAACGTCGATCGAAATGTTATAGAAGCGGCCAAAGGAATGGGCATGAGCTCAGGGCGGATTATGCGAGAAATTCTCGTGCCTTTAGGTATGCCAATAATATTTACCGGTTTCCGGATAACTGTTGTAATGACTACGGGCATCGCCGCCATAGCTACCTATATAGGTGAACGCAACTTAGGTCGCTTTATTTCAGAAGGCCTTGTCCGTTCCAACACTCCCATGATGGTCACCGGAGCACTGATTATCTCTGTGATTGCCATCGGTTTAGACACAATTCTTGGAGCTATTGAGAAAAGGATTGTTCCCCGTGGATTAAGAATTAACCGCTAGCTCGTCTTCTAAAAGATGTTCTAAATGTGGACAGAGTGAAGTGGGCGGAGGAGGATCTTGATGATTGAATTAATGCAAATTACGAAACAGTATTCTGGACAAACGTTACCAGCAGTGGACAAATTGTCCCTTTTCATTCCTCAGGGGGAGATTTGCGTATTAGTCGGTCCCTCGGGATGTGGAAAAAGTACTACTCTGCGCATGATTAACCGAATGATCGAACCTACGTCCGGAATGATCAAAATTAACGGAGAAAATATAATGAACACGGATTCGGATCAGCTGAGGATGGGTATCGGCTATGTGATTCAGCAGATTGGTCTGCTACCGCATCGGACGATTGCTGAGAATATTGCTATCGTACCTCGGTTATATAAATGGCCGAAGGATAGGATTAAGAAACGTGTCGAAGAGCTGATTGTGATGATGGGGCTTGATTTAGAAAAGACCTGGGGCAAATATCCATCGCAGCTCAGCGGTGGGCAAATGCAGAGAGTCGGTGTAGCCAGGGCCATGGCAGTTGATCCTCCCATCATGCTCATGGATGAGCCCTTCGGGGCAGTTGATCCGATAGCACGTACCCATTTGCAGGATGAATTCCTGCGTTTGCAAAGAGAGATTAAGAAAACCATTGTTTTTGTGACGCATGACATTAACGAAGCTATTAAAATGGGGGATAAGATTGCTATCTTTGACGCCGGAAGATTAGTTCAATTCGGAACTCCGGAAGAGATCCTAACGAATCCAATCAATAATTTTGTCGAGAAATTTATTGGTCATGATCGGGTTGTGAAAAAGTTGAACTTGTTTCGTGCAGAAGAAGTAATGCAACCAGTTGGTCGTGATATGAGAAAAAATGAATTCAAGGTTTTCGTCCAAACGACTACATCCCTACCGGATGCACTCTCTCTGTTGCTAGAATATGATGTCGATTATCTTGGCATTCTTAAGGGCGAAGAACTATGCGGAATACTCTCCTTCAAAGACATTAGGAAACATGTTTACAGGAAAGAGGGTGAGTAGATGACTTGGGAGAATTTTAGGTTTGCCCTATTTGAAAAGGCGCCTGGAGCTTTGTTTGAGCATTCTCTAATTGTCCTCATAACCATAACCCTAGCAATTCTGATTTCCGTACCACTCGGGGTATTCTTGACCCGTCCAAAGTTCAAAAGCTTCGGCTTGGTTACCCTTAACTTACTTAATATTTTGCAAGCAATTCCTGGGTTAGCCATTATTGCCTTGGCCTTACCGATTCTAGGGTTGGGAATGAAACCAGCCGTGCTCGCTTTGCTCTTTCAGAGTCTGTTGCCCATTGTCAAGAATACGATCGCTGGTTTACTGGGTGTCAGTTCTGACGTTAAGGAAGCAGCTTCTGGCATGGGGATGTCCCGAAGGAAAATTCTTCTAGAAGTGGAAATCCCATTAGCCTTGCCTATTATTCTCAGTGGTATCCGTACGGCTACTGTTTATGTCGTCAGTATGGGCACACTAGCGGCTCTTATTGGAGCGGGTGGCTTGGGCAATTTAATTATGGGTGGGTTGTCTCTCTTTCGCCCCGAGTACTTAATTGTTGGTGCAGGACTCGGGGCGATTATGGCTATCTTTTTGGACCGCGTTTTAGGTCATATCGAGTATCGAATCACTCCACCGGGCATGTAGGTTGGCTAAATCTGTCCTGTAAACGGAGTGGAAAGGAGGAAATCAACCGAAAAAGATGAAGAGAAGCTCAGAGGAGATAGACAATCAACACCTAGAGAAGGAGGAGGAGTATGTACATGAAGAAAAGATCTTTATTTGGCCTCGTAGCTGTCTTGTCCCTGGTACTAGCTTTGGGAGGGGTTGTGGGCTGCAGTTCACAGACGAAGTCGGGCGATGATACAGCAAAAAAAGGACCCACTATTAAGATTTCTTCCAAGACCTTTACGGAAGCCTCGCTTTTGGGAACGCTTAGTTTTCAGTATCTGAAGGGCTTGGGATACCCTGTGGAAAACAAGATGGGGCTGGGAGAATTAGCTGTGATCCGTCCAGCTCTGACATCCGGGCAAATCGACCTTTATTGGGAGTATACTGGTACGGGCGTGATCAATTTAATGAAACATGACCCCGTGTTTGATGCGAAAGAAAGCTACACACTCATTAAAGACTGGGATGCTAAGAATGATATTGAGTGGCTGGATTATGCACCATTGGATGACACCTATGGAATTGTGGTCCGCTCGGATATCGCCGAAAAGTATAAACTAAAAACAATATCCGACTATGTTGCCCAAGTGAAGAAGGGTGAACACCTGAAATTCGTTAGCTTCCCTGAATGGGATGGCAGAGCGGACGGGTTACCGTCCTTTGAAAAAACCTACGATTTTAAAATGCCGAAAGACGATATTGTCGATGTCGCTATGGGCTTAAACTATGATACTCTAAAAGCCCAAAAAGGGGATTTAGCCTTGGCCTTTACTACGGAACCAAGGATTATTGCCGATAAACTGGTAATGTTAGTCGATGATAAAAAGGCTTTCCCAGTCTACAATGCTTGCCCTGTTGTCAGAAAGCAAATTGTCGATGCCTATCCCGATTTGGCTGCCGACCTTAAAAAATTGAGTGCTACGCTGGACACACCGACTATCACTGAATTGAACAAACAGGCAGATATTGATAAGCTGTCTATCGAGGAAGTTTCTACTGCGTTTTTGAAGAGTAAGGGGTTATTGAAGTAAGGGAGAGTTTCTTATACCAATCAGAAAGTATAAGTTTTGGGCGGCATAATTCAGGTGGTATAAGTGCAACTAGGCGGCCGCCGGCGCCTGCGGCTGACAGAATGACTAATACGTGCGAAGACAGTGTCTTCGGGCGCCAGCCAAGTTTTCTTTAGCCGGTTCATGGACGCAAAGAGGGTCGTCGCTTTCCAGGCAAAGAACTCTTCTCTCTCCGATTTATTGGTCACTTTTTGCCCCAGGATTGTTTCTCTACTTGGGGTATAAGGTGGCCATTATTATTTTTGAAACGTGAAAGGCAGGATTTATTGATGTCCATATTGTCCATGACTGAGAGGTTTGCAGTTTTGTTCGGGGTGCCAAAATTTGTCCTTCCCCATTTGTCTCGCTTTGTATCTGAACGTGAAATGAACCTTGTGCTCCTAATGAATGGTCAGAAGTGTTCCGTCCCTAAATTAGCTGTGAAGATGGAATGTGCGGAGATGCTAACCCGGGAGCGGCTGGAGAGTAGCTATCTAAAATCCATTGTCAATAAGGAAGAGTGTGGTGGAGAACTGGTCTATTTTGCTGCTAATTTCTATGATAGGTTGGATTATCTCTGCAAATTTGATGAGAGCTATCAGGTAGACCAAGAATTGTATGTGGCTTTGAACCAGTGGTGCTATGAAGTGTACGCAGATCGGATGGGCCCGTATTTAGATAGACTTCAGAAAAAGTTGGAAGTGGATAGAGCTCCGGAGACGTTTGAACTGATAGAGAACCTAGAGGACTTACTTGATTCTGTTCGTGAAATCCGCTTAGTTCCTTGTAATTGTCGAAAATTAGCAGGTCATTGCAGCAAGCTTACAGAAACTTGTTTGAGCTTTGATCATTCCATAACAGATTGGACCTTTGGTAAATCTCTGACGAAAGAAGAGGCCAAAGAGATCGTCAAAACCGCTCATAGGAACGGCTTGATGCATCAAGTGAACAGTGACTGGCGGACTAACGGGTTGGCCTGGATGTGTAATTGTTGTTCTTGCTGTTGTTATCCGACCCGTCTAGCTCAAGAAAGGGGAACAAAGGGCGTATTTCCGGTTATTCAATATGTGGCTCAGTCTGATGCAGTAAAGTGTACACATTGCGGGGCGTGCACCAAGCGGTGCCCTTTTTCAGCGTTTTATGTTGGTGAAGCGGAAGCTGTGGTGAACGGCAAAAGCATGAAAATCGTTGAATTTGACCCGGAAAAATGTTGGGGGTGTGGGATCTGTGTTGAGGCTTGCCCAAATGAGGCAATTTCTATGGGAGTTTTAGAGAATTCTGTAATGGGAAAGTATCTCTAACAGAAGGGTGTTTCCAATGGTTGTCGTGAGTCTCATACCGCCAAGAAACAGCCAAAGAAAGGAGAGATTACGATAACAGAAGATTAATCCATAAAACTGACTCGAGAGCAGTTGCACAATAAAATTTAGAAATTTCTGTAGCCGGTTGATTCTGTACAAATAGTAAATTGAAGAATAAAAACTCACGAGATTTGTTC
>DATMYU010000562.1:0-4059 GCA_035560775.1 Desulfosporosinus sp. | reverse complement strand
ATATTAAAAGGAGGTGAAATGATGATTCGCAATTTAATACGCGGCATCATCACTCTGTTATTTGGTGCATTAGGATTTTATCTCGATAATTTATTTCTAAGCCTCAATCTTTTGGAATCCCTAGGATGGAACATACCTATTGTCTGGACATACGCTACTATGACCATTTTATTTGGCATTATTGGATTTTTAGTTGCGCCGATCGGTATTCGTTCTTTTCTCATCCTAATGCGCTGGATGGATTCGCAATTAACCCGAGTCCCCACGCATGATCTGATGAGCGCTGCTGTTGGAGGGATCATCGGACTTATTATTTCAACTTTATTTAGTAGTTCATTTGTTGGAGTTACATTTTTTGGACCACTTTTGTCGGTACTCTTGAGCATCTTCTTAGGGTATCTAGGTGTGACGATCGGAATGAAACGGAAAGAGGATGTACTGGGCTTTTTCAACTTTTTCCCCCGCTTTCGTGACCGAGGAGATAAAGCTGACAAAGCTGATAAAGCTGACAAGCAAAAGGACGATAAGGTTGACGGTGCCATCAATACGATGCAGTATAAAATTCTCGACACCAGTGTAATTATTGATGGGCGGATTGCAGATATTGTTAAAACTGGATTTATAGAAGGGATATTGCTCATCCCAAGTTTTGTCTTGGAGGAGCTCCGACACATCGCAGATTCTTCAGACTTACTAAAAAGAAATCGCGGGCGCAGAGGCCTTGATATTCTCAATCAAATTTCTAAGGAAACAGTGATCAAAGTCCATATTCATGAACAGGACTTTGATGATATAAATGAAGTCGACAGTAAACTAGTACGCTTAGGTCAAGTGCTATCGTCACCACTTTTAACCAACGATTATAATCTCAATAAAGTGGCTGAACTTCAAGGGGTTAAGGTTTTAAACATCAATGAGTTGGCTAATGCCCTTAAACCAATTGTTTTGCCTGGCGAAGAAATGTTAGTTCAAGTGATGAAAGAAGGAAAAGAACCTGGCCAGGGTGTCGCCTATCTGGACGATGGAACGATGATTGTGGTGGATATGGGACGACGCTATATGGGACAAAGCGTCACCGTTTTAGTGACAAGTGTTCTACAGACGGCAGCCGGACGTATGATATTTGCCAAGCCAAAAAGTGTCTTGGAAAAAAAACGGGTGGGCCTCCCTTCAAATGATGAGATGAATGCGATTGGCTAAGATTGGGGTCGTTATTCCAGCAGCTGGTCAAGGGAAACGGATGGGAGTTGGCTGCAACAAACAATTTTTGACATTAAGGGGGCACCCGATCTTAGTTCATACGGTCAGACTTTTTGAGGACTCTGAATATGTTTCTGAAATTGTTGTTGTAGGGGCAGTGAGCGATATTGCTGTTATTCAAGAACTTGTTCAGCGCTATAATTTCCAAAAAGTTTTGCCCATATGTACCGGAGGAGTGCAACGTCAAGATTCCGTTCGCGCAGGGGTTCAAGCTTTAGGTACCACTATCCAACGGATAGTGGTACACGATGGGGCGAGGCCCCTTTTGACATTACGAGAATTTAACCTATTTATGGAAGAAACGAAGAAATTTTCAGCGGCAATTATGGGGATACCACTCAAGGATACTGTAAAGAGAATTGATACATCCGCTAAAGTCTTAGAAACCCTGCCCCGTGATTGTTTGCGGGCCGTTCAGACACCCCAAATCTTTGACCGTGTGATCTTGGAAGAGGCGCATCATCAAGCGGCATCTAAAGGCTACTACGGCACAGATGATGCGACTTTGCTTGAATGGATGGGGTATCCAGTACATATGGTAGAGGGTTCACAGGAAAATATTAAGGTGACCACGCCGGATGATTTGTGGTTAGCTGAACGAATTTTATCGATGCGCGATGCCTGAGGCACGATGTTCGAACACGAGACAGACATGAGACACGGGGCGCTAGATACTTATGGCAGGTGAAGCAAGGACCGCGAAAATGTGGTCCGACATTAATTATAAGATATTTGCTTCGAACCTCGAACCTCGCGCTTTGTGCCTCGAATGGAGGGTTGGCTATTAAGGTTGGAATTGGATATGATGTACACGCATTGGTAGAGGGGCGACCTTTGATTCTTGGAGGTGTAGAAATCCCCTATGACCGGGGCTTGCTTGGGCACTCGGATGCTGATGTTCTTATACATGCGATCATAGACTCTCTTTTAGGAGCCTTGGCTTTAGGGGATATCGGAGCTCATTTCCCGGATAATGATCCTCGTTACCATCGAATATCAAGTCTCACTTTATTGGAGCACGTCATGGGACTCATTAAAGCACAGGGCTATCGCGTTGGAAATATGGATAGTGTCATAATGGCAGAGCGTCCTAAACTGGCCTCATTTATTGCGCAGATGCGAGTTAATCTTGCCCGAGTTATGAATTTAGATGAATCGTGTGTGTCAGTGAAAGCAACAACAACCGAACACTTGGGGTTTGTTGGACGAGAAGAAGGAATCGCTGCCCAGGCGATCGTTAATTTAGAAAGAGTTGGAGGATGATTATGGAAATTCGCGTTAGGTTTGCACCCAGCCCGACAGGTCCGCTTCATATCGGTGGGGCAAGATCCGCTTTATTTAATTATTTATGGGCACGCAAAAATAAGGGGAAATTTATTGTTCGGAGCGAGGATACTGATTTAGAGCGTTCCAGTCGAGAATCAGAACAGAATATTTTGGAAGCGCTTCGTTGGCTAAACATCCAATGGGACGAGGGGATCGAAGTGGGTGGAGAGTATGGTCCTTATCGTCAAACGGAACGCTTAGCGCTTTACCAGGAATATACACAAAAGCTAATGGATAAGGGGCAGGCTTATTTCTGCTATTGTTCGGAAGAAGAGTTGGAACAAGAAAGACAAATCCTGATTTCTAAGGGAGAAATGCCTCGTTATTTGGGCAAATGTCGTCACTTAACGTCTGAGCGACGGGCCGTTTTAGAGGCAGAAGGCCGTAAACCTGTTGTGCGCTTCCGTGTACCAGAAGGTCAAGCCATTCATATTCATGATCAGGTTCGTGGGGATGTAGTTTTTGATAGTAATGGGATTGGGGATTACGTTATCGTTAAATCGGATGGGATTCCCACCTATAATTTTGCAGTTGTTGTCGATGACACTACCATGAAAATTACGCATATTATTCGTGGGGAGGAGCATCTTTCCAATACACCGCGACAAGTCTTGATTTATCAAGCCCTAGGGTTACCTGTACCTGAATTTGCGCATGTTTCCCTGATCCTTAATACAGAAGGAGGGAAGATGAGCAAACGAGACGGAGATACAGCGGTCATAGACTATCAGAAAAAAGGCTATCTCCCAGAAGCCATTATAAACTTCATTGCCCTCCTTGGCTGGGCGCCGCCCGGAGAAGAAGAGTTTTACACTTTGGATGAATTGGCAGAAATCTTTTCCTTAGATCGTGTTTCCAAGAGCCCAGCCGTTTTTGACGTTCAAAAACTGAATTACATTAACGCTCATTACCTTAAAAAAGCAGCTCCTGAGCGTCTGATTGAGTTAGCTCTACCCCATGTGGGTGAAATGGGCATTCTCCCTCAAAAGGAGCGGTCCAGCGAACAGCAGCAGTGGTTTATTAGCTTTATCAAAGCGATTTCCGAGAAAATATCCTATATGGCGGAAGTTAAGGATTACGTTCATTATTTCCACGGAGAGGTCCCTATGGAGCCCGAAGGGGAAGCTCTTGAAGTACTAAGAAGCGAACAGGTACCGGGTGTTCTGGCCTTATTCAGAGAAAAGATAGGGGAAGTTGAGCTACTTTCTGCGGCATCGGTTAAAGTGCTCTTGAAACAAATGACGAAAGAGTTAAAACTTGGCGGCAAATTAGTATACATGCCGCTGCGGGTAGCTTTGACAGGACAGATGCATGGACCGGAACTTTATGATATCATCCCTTTGCTTGGGCGCGAGAATGTCTTAAAGCGGCTTGAAGTTACAGAAAAGCGTTATTTAGGCTGAGGAAGAAGCACTTTGCCCATTTTGATTGACAGAGGTTAGAGACTGAAATATACTGTATACTAATTAAGCT
>DATMYU010000561.1:0-9040 GCA_035560775.1 Desulfosporosinus sp. | reverse complement strand
GAATTACTCAACTTTAATCTTAACCTCTTCTTTTTTCTCTTCGCCTTCTTTTTTCTCTTCCCCCTCACTGGCAGATTTGAATTCTCTTATACCTTTACCCAAGGCTTTTCCTACGTCTGGTAACTTACCTGGTCCAAAAATAACCAAAGCAATGACAAGAGCTATACCTGCTGTCATAGGCGTAATAAATCCAAATGTTGTTAGCATAAAGTCTACCTCCATTTTAATAACTCTCCTAATTAAAAGGTCAAAGGGCGATACTTATTAAACTATTGACATATAAAGCCCATGCTTATCCTACCGTATTCTATGATCACACGCAATATGTTTTATATGGAAATTTGGAAAAGTTGCTTAAAAGCATGCCTATTTTTTATAGATGAACCCAATAAACCTTAACGCTTATTGGGCGCTTTTTCTTCCGCTGCCTCTTCCTTTACCTTGAAAAGTTCTTCGTAGCCAAGATATAATTTCCAGATTACATCCCAAAGTTCACCATGTGCTTCAGTCACTTTAAGTCCTAGTTCCCGAGCTTCTCGACGACCGATTGGGTACCCATGTGAAAAATATCCCTCAGTCAAAGCCTGCGTCACGTTCTGAACCCGTTCAGGGTCATCTTTTAACATGTAACGCGATAATAGCGCTTCTGCATACTGCCAAGAAGCCTTTATGGTTTTTTCGTAGTCCCCGATAAGCCACGGGTCAAGTTTATTGAGCAGTGGGGTCACCATAAATGCCGCTACTTCCGGGTCAGGACTATTGATAATAGACCGTTGCAAATAATCTAAACAATGCCAAACCGCTTGTACAGGTACCAACAGGTCTTTATAGACCGGATGCTTGACCAGTGGATCGATGGGTCCAAGTTCAGAGATTGGGCCCATAACGACTTCATCTGCTCCTAGTACAAGCATGGAAGCTGCCGATTTGGCAACAAACGGAACAATTACAGCAAACTCATCACAAAACTCCCGGATCAGCATTACAACTTTATACGGCGTATCAACCGCTCCACCGTAGCTGTGTAAAACTAGATCAATTTTTTTGGTATGACCAATTTCTTTCAGCTGTTTGTAAAGAGGAACTAAGATATCGTCATCTAGAGGTGTATAGGAAAAATAGACCAAGACTTTGGAGTCCCTCAATTGTTCTAAACGCTCAATTAAATAAACTCGTTCCTCTGCTTTCAAACCGAGTCTCCTCCCAGCCCCATCCTCACATTCTGTTATCCCATATTATTCCAAATTTCCTTTTATGGTGAGTGCTGGGAGAACCTTATTTTATTTTATGTTAAGCAACAATTATTATGGTTTTTTGGGTATAACTACGTTTACCCCTGATTGGTCATGGCAACTCTGACAATATGCTTCTCCACCAAGCCCTTTCTTCTCGTGACAAGTATAACATTGCTTCCACGGTTGCTGGTTATTTAAAACGGCGTACCCATGGCCTTTAGGTCCATGAATCCAGGTATCCTTAGATACCCCCGTATGTGGGTTTGAAGGATCACGATTTTGTGAAATCACCAGCACGGCTACCAAGGCAGCCAGTAGACTGAGCGTGATGAGGGTTCTTATTACGCGTTTGCGCTCCATACAGGAAAGCACCCCTTTTAATTACGGTTTTTCACTTCTATGAACAAGCCCATGCTATTTTAAAGAAAACTTGGCTGGCGCCAAGCAGCAGGCGCCGGCGGCCGCCTAGTTGCGCTTATACCACCCGAATTATGCCACCCAAAACTTATACTTTCTGATTGGTACAAGAAAACATCTAAATAACACCTGTCTGCTGCACCTCTAGAGGGTCTTAAAGACTGTTCGTACCATCTCCAGCGTATGATCAATGTCTGCCTCTGTATGTGCCGTCGATAAAAAGGCCGCTTCATATTGACTGGGGCCTAAGTAAATGCCCTGCTCCAACATGCCGCGGAAGTACTTGGCAAATCGCTCGACATCCGAAGTGCAGGCAGTAGCATAATCCTTGACTGGAACGTCGGTGAAAAAGGCACAAAACATGGCTCCAATGGCATTCACCCAAATAGGAAGTCCAGCCTCTTGGGCGAGCTGCTTTAATCCTTTTGCCAGTCGGGTTGTTTTACTTGCTAAAGCCTCATAGGTTCCTGGCTCTTGCAACAATTTCAACGTCACTAACCCAGCGTTCATCGCCAATGGGTTACCGGACAGGGTTCCCGCTTGATATATAGGACCGCTCGGAGAAATTTGCTCCATAAAACGGCGTTTCCCTCCGTAAGCTCCAACTGGCAGTCCTCCGCCAATCACTTTACCCAGGCAAGTCAAATCTGGATCGATTCCGTAAAAGCCTTGTGCTCCTCCATAACTAACCCTAAATCCGGTCATCACTTCGTCAAAGATCAGTAAGGCCCCATACTCTTTCGTTAAGCTACGAACACCTTGTAGGAACCCATCTTCCGGTAAAACAACACCCATATTTCCTGCGACAGGTTCGAGAATCACACAAGCGATCTCTTCTCCTTCGCGCTGAAAAATTTCTTTTAGCCCTTCCAGATCATTATAACGTGCCGAAATAGTGGTGGCCGCGATTTGACTCGGAACACCTGGGGATGTGGGAACACCAAATGTCAGAGCTCCACTCCCCGCCTTAATCAGAAGTTGGTCTGAGTGCCCATGATAGCAACCCTCAAATTTAACAATTTTTGTCCTTCCTGTCACTCCGCGCGCTAAACGCAAAGCACTCATTGTGGCTTCCGTACCCGAGTTAACCATACGTATCATTTCCATGGAAGGGTAGGCCTTCACAACTTCTTCGGCTAATACTGTTTCAACTTCTGTAGGCGCACCGTAACTTGTCCCTCGCTCGGCCACCCGTTTGATCACTGCAACCACGTCCGGATGAGCATGCCCGACAATTAACGGACCCCAGGAACCAACATAGTCAAGGTAACGGTTGCCATCAATGTCCCAGATGTGTGCCGCTTCACCTCGGTCTATGAAGATCGGCTCACGCCCCACGGATTTAAAGGCTCTTACAGGCGAATTGACACCACCGGGAATAACCTTTTGGGCCTTAGCAAAAGCTAGGCGGCTTTTTTCATCTATAAAAGGCACGCGAATGTCCCCTTTCTAATGTGTCTCTTCTTCTAAAAAATATTGCATACTGCTCTTCTTCAGTTCGATTGTACTAAAAAGCATGGAGTACGTCGTTATCCCCGTTGCCAAGGAAATTCTCTTCATAACGTCCTCACAATCCTCCGCAGTTCGTCCATGGACCATGGTAAAGAGGTTGTATGGCCAATCGGGTAGTGTTGGCCTTTGGTAACAATGACTGACTTCCCTAAATCGTGCCATAGTTTTCCCAACTTCTATTGCCCGTTCTGGATCGACCTGCCAAACACCCATAGCATTGGCCACGAAACCTGCTTTTTGATGTCGAAGAACTGCACCGCAACGGCGGATAACCTTCGCCTCCAATAAACGACTTGCGCTTGAGATGACATCATCAACCTGCCACTGGAGACTTTCCGCCAATACTGTGAAGGGAGTCAAGGAATCCGGTAGATCACCCTGCAGCACTTGAATAAGTGCTATATCCTCCTTGGTTAAGTCATAAGGCGAAACGATTCCCTTATCTGCACCGCGTAAATCAGCGTCCCCAAAGGTATCAATGCCACTCTCGGGCGATGTATCTTCATCTGATAAATCGAAATCAAAATTAACATTTATTTTAAACAATTGAGTGGCTGGAAGGCTGAAGACTTCCGAAACCCCCGATGCTTCACGGATATCCTGAAGAATCTGCTCAGCAATAGCCTGGGAACGGGCAATAAGTGTAAACCAGCAGTTGAATGCGTGGTTACGAATATAGTTGTGGGTCACTCCTGGGATTCCCTCTAGCAGTTTAGCTAAGATGGGAATTTTATCTTCTGGAACCTTGGCCGCACACAAGGTGCTGAAGTACCCTAAACTTCGAGAATCGAAAACCCCACCTAAACGACGAATAATTCCCTCTTGCCGGAGTCGTTGAATCCGTTGGAAAGCATCTTCCTCTGTCGTTCCCACAGCATGCCCTAGAATCTGGTAAGGATGAACCGCGATTGGAAAATAGTTTTGAATAGCATTCAGAAGGGCTCGATCAATTGAATCCATACTAAACCCCCTTCCTTCCATGATATAAACACCATGGTTCCTCCGCCATGTAATCCCCCTCATTATAATAGGCAGCACGTGCACGACAACCACCACAGGCGTGTTTATACTCGCAGGTTCCGCAACCGTCCTTATAATCAAGTGTACGTAAGGTCTTTAGCACTTCATGATTATGCCAAATTTCATCAAATGGTGTCTTTCGCACATCTCCTAAAGGAATATTTAGATAAGCGCAGGGTTGAACCTGGCCTTTCGGCCCGATAATACAATAGTGTGTACCAGCCAAACAGCCTCGACTAAAGCGCATATTCATACCCATTTGTTTTGCGATACGCATAAACTGAGGGGCACACGTTGGCTTTAATTCAATATCGACGGTTTGCTGTTTTTTCAGAATACGAGTTAGTATTTCTTCATAGGCCTCCGCCTTGAGGGTCTCTTCCTCAATTGAAACTGCCCGACCGGTCGGAACGAGGAAAAAGAAATGGTGGGCAACTGCGCCCAGCTCGACTGCGAAATCCGTAATTGCTTCCACTTCGTCCGCATTCCAATCCATGATCGTCGTGTGAATTTGGAACGCGAGACCAACCTCTTTACAGATTTTCATTCCTCGAACCGCCCCATCCCAGGCACCCGGGAATTTCCGGAACTGATCATGCTTTTCCTTGTCCAAAGAGTCTAAGGAAATACCCATACCCATAGCACCAGCAACCTTAAGTTGCTGGGCTAATTCTAGGGTAAGCAGGGTTCCGTTAGTCCCCAATACCGGTCGCAATCCCAAGGACGTCGCATGAGCAACTAATTCTACGATATCCCTCCTTAACAGGGGTTCTCCTCCACTAAAAATCATAATTTTAAAACCTGCTTTAGCAATCTGCTCTAGCAAAGTCCTAGCTTCAGCAGTACTGAGTTCATCTTCTGCAAGGCATCCCGCATCACGATAGCAATGATCACAGTACATATTGCAGGCATTTGTCGTATTCCAGGAAACGATCATACGCGTCCTCCCTCTCTGAGCCAGCGCGCCACGTCTAAGGCATGGTACGTGATCAGCAAGTCGGCACCTGCACGTTTCATACTTACCATAGCCTCCATAACAATGCGTTTCTCGTCAATCCACCCATTTGCTGCAGCCGCTTTCACCATCGCGTACTCACCACTGACGTTATAGGCGACAACTGGCACTCCAAATTTTTCTTTGGTTCGATAGATAATATCTCCATAAGCCAAGGCAGGCTTTACAATAATTAAGTCGGCTCCCTCTTCAATATCCAGGGCGGTTTCCAACATGGCTTCGTTACCATTCGACGGATCCATCTGATACGTTCTACGATCTCCAAACTGAGGCGTAGACCCCGCCGCTTCACGGAAAGGGCCGTAAAATCCGGAGGATACCTTGGCTGAATATGCCATAATCGGGATATGAGAGAATCCTTCTTTGTCTAACACTTCCCTGATTGCAGCGACTCGACCATCCATCATATCCGACGGGGCAACCATATCCGCACCAGCACGCGCCTGTGAAAGAGCGGTCTGAGCAAGCAGTTCAAGCGTCGGATCGTTCAAGACTTCTCCATTTTCGATTAACCCACAATGTCCGTGATCGGTATATTCACAGAGACAGACATCGGTAATGACATAGAGTTCGGGAAAATGCTTTTTAGCCAAGCGTACGGCTTCCTGAACAATCCCGTGCTCATGGTAAGCCCCTGTCCCAACACTATCTTTGCTCTCCGGAATTCCGAATAACAAAACCGCAGGGATTCCAAGCTTCACTACATCCCGAAGCTCTAAGACAAACTCATCGAGCGAAAAATTATAAACGCCAGGCATAGAGGAAATCTCCACCTTCTTTTTCTCTCCCGGCATAACAAACATAGGGTAAATTAAATCTTCTACTCTGACATGGTTTTCTCGTACCATACTTCGTATTGCTTCATTAGCTCGTAAACGGCGCGGGCGCCTTTTAAGTTCCATTTCATAAGTCTCCTCTCGTCATTAGTCCTCGTCGTAGCCACGCTAATGAATGAAATGAAATTGCATAGAGAACCATCAAATGAAGGAGCATGTCGAGTGCAGTTGATGAAGCGTGAAGACGCACCTTGGTTCACATCAGGTATAACCTGGAGGTTTAGGTGCGTTAGCTTAACCAATAAACGAGTCGCTCCAGGAGCTTTGGTAAACGTGCAATTTCATTTGCATTCATCCAATGCCAATCTCTTCATCCGTCAAATAGCAAGCCGGATCGGACTCCCAAAAATCTCCCGTGACAGCTTCTGCACGCGTCCGGAAATTCCCATTACACATGTCTAGGTATTGACAAGCCGCGCAGCGCCCTTTGAGTAACACCTTGCGGTCTTTGAGTCCCGCCATAATGGGGTGAGACACATCTGTCCAAATCTCCTCCATCTTTCGTTCTCGTACATTTCCGAACGTGATATGCTGAGTGAATTGGTCAGGATGTACGTCTCCCTGCGGGTCTACTTCACCAAAGGCGATACCCGAACGGTTTCCCCCGTTGAGTCCGATTAGACCTTTGATCTTTTCGGCCCTGACTGGATCTTCTTTTAACGCTTGGATGTACATATATACTCCATCACAATGGTTATCGACGGTGAGGATTTCCTTTTTTAAGCCGCGTGCTTCAAAATCTCGAGTTCTGCGAATAATCGTATCCATCGCCTGGCGAGATTCTTCCCGCGTTACGTCCTCAGCTATCATTTGGTTACCTCTGCCTGAATAAACCAAATGGTAAAAACAAACGCGATCGATATTTTCTGCTTCAATGAAATCGAAAATCTTGTCTAGCTCTTTAATATTGTGGTGATTAATGGTAAAACGAAGCCCTACCCGTTGGTCTACGGCTACACAGTTTTGAATTCCTTGCATTGCAGCCTTAAAGGCTCCTTCTTTACCTCGGAACTTGTCATTGACATCTGCAAGCCCATCAAGTGAGATACCAACATAGGAGATTCCAATGTCTTTAATGCGCCTCGCCACTTCCGGCGTAATCAGCGTGCCATTGGTAGAAAGCGTGGCCCTTAGCCCTTTTGAAATTGTATACTCGGCAAGTTCAAAAAAGTCGGGGCGAATTAAGGGCTCCCCTCCGGAGAAAAGTAGCACGGGAGATTTGCATTCTGCCAAATCATCGATAAAGTGCTTTGCTTCCTCAGTCGTCATTTCCCCTTGATATTTTTGAGAATCTGATTCCATATAACAGTGGGCACATTTTAGGTTACACGTCTTAGTCGTATTCCATACCACAACAGGACCTGAACCTATCGTCGTTCCGTTACGCGCACCATGAGAGGCTTTGTTATATCTCAGAGAGTCTCCGAAATATTCGGTATCAAATAAAAGCTTCGTCACGCTAATCATGCCTTATTTCCCTCCAGCAACGCTTCGACCAATCCACTAATTGTATATTGAGCTGCCTCTTTGAAAATCGTCAGACCTAGTTCGTGTGCAGTTGCACTGGTTATCGGTCCGATCGAATAGAGCAAGACATCCTTAAGTAAGGCAACATCTCCATCTAACAGCGTTACAAAATTTCGCACGGTTGAAGAACTGGTAAATGTAACGGTATTGATCTCACAATCGCGCAGCATCTGTTGCAATTCTCCACGGTTCGCATCACCAATTATCGTCTTATAAACTGGCACATCCCAGACTTCCACGCCCCTAGCCTTAAGAGCTTCTGGTAAAATAGCTCTTGCCTCTTCAGCTCTTGCCAATAAGACCCTTTGGCCGGACAAAATACGGGAAGACAGTCCCTCGACTATTTTCTCCGCCCGGAATTCTTCCGGCACATAGGCAGCACGTATCCCTCTTCGTTCTAAAGCGACTTGTGTAGCAGGACCGATGGCAACGATTTCTATACCTGCCAAATCACGCACATCGCGCTCTTGATTCTTAAGCTCAGCAAAAAAGCCTTCAACCCCGTTAGCGCTGGTGAAGATGAGCCATTGAAAACCGTTCAGATTGCTAAGCGCTTTAATTAAATAAGAGCTATCCGTTGGAGGTGCAATTTCAATCATCGGGAATTCCCAAGCTTCTCCTCCCAAAGATTCAATAGCCTGAGATAACTCACTCGCCTGATGGCGTGCGCGTGTCACAACAATCCGCTGACCAAACAGTGGTTTCTTTTCAAACCACTGGAGTTTTTCCCGCAAAGAAACGACTTCACCTACGATAATTATGGATGGATTCGAAAACCCTTGCTTCTGAACCTCTACGACAATAGTATCAAGTTGCCCAACGAGCGTACGTTGCTCCGGTCTAGTCCCCCATTGAATAATTGCAACTGGAGTCGTAGGCTTTTTGCCATTTTCCATCAGCTTTTGAGCAATCATAGGAAGGTTTGCCATACCCATCAGAAAAACCAGAGTTCCGTGCGATTGCGCGAGATGATCCCAGTGAATGGTTGTTTCATTTTTAGTTGGATCTTCATGCCCCGTAATGACCGCAAACGACGTTGTTAAATCCCGATGCGTCACTGGAATACCTGCATAGGCTGGGACAGAGATCGCGGAGGTGATACCAGGTACGACTTCAAACTGAATGCCTGCATTAAGTAACGCCTCTGCTTCCTCGCCTCCCCGGCCAAAAACAAAAGGATCCCCCCCTTTTAGGCGGGTTACTATTTTTCCTTCTAAGCCTTTATCCACAAGTACTTGGTTAATTTCTTCTTGTCTAAGTGTGTGGCGATCCGGAGATTTTCCACAATAGATAAGCTCACAATCAGGGCGAGCTAACATTAAGAGACGCCGCGAAGCTAAGCGGTCATAGACTAGCACCTCTGCTTTCGCAATACATTCGGACCCTTTAACGGTTATCAACTTCGGGTCACCTGGACCAGCACCAACTAAATATACATATCCTTTACCCAAAACGAACACTCCTATTCAATCATGTTA
>DATMYU010000560.1:0-10052 GCA_035560775.1 Desulfosporosinus sp. | reverse complement strand
ATAAAGTACCCACCTGCATAATAAAGAGAGGAGCAATAATGATTAACATAAAACGCTTCATGGCGGTCCTCGGAGTGATCGTTTTAGTGGTAGGCAGCTATGTGGGTTGGCAACTGTATAAGGGACAACAGATGGCTAATCAGTATGCGGCTGACGCTCAGAAACTGGCACAAGGTTTGGGTGACACTCCCACTTCAGGTAATTCCCAAACACCAAGTTCTAATGGGACAACACCAGCACCTTCATCCGATCAAGCATCTCCATCTCAAGCTTCCCCACCCCCCTCCTCCAGCACCCCTTCTTCGGGAGAGTACAAAATACTAATGTCCACCCCTTATAAGCAGAGCCTTCAAGCGATGCATAACGCAAAGTCCAGCGCCTTGGCTTTACAAGGAGGCAACATGTCTCTCTCCGCTTACAAAGCCAGCACACTTCAAGCCCAAGCGACCTTCTCCTCGGCTGAAGCCTTTGTGCGGGCACACCCGCCGACGGATGAGAACCTAAACGCCTCCTACCAAGAGTTTTTGGCGGGAATTAGTTTAGCCCAGCAATCAATGGGCGTCGTGCTTAATGGAATCTCTTCCTTAAACCCTTCAAAATTCTATACTGCACGTGATATGGGTACAAAAGCACAACAACAGATTATTGAGGCTTATGCTAAGTTTTAGTTTACTTGTCAACGAAGTAAGAAAGCGGCCCCTTCCATTTAAACTGGAGGGAGGCCGCTTCCTTTATTTTTACTTACATCACCGTTGCAATAGCTCAACTAGACACTGTTTTATCGAGCTTTATGATGCTTGTACTTCTTCTTCAAATCGTCGGATCCATGATAATAGTTGTAATAATAATATTCGCTGGTTTTCATGTCCACCTTATTGAGAACAGCTCCCAGGATCTTGGCGCCTACTTTATCCAACAGTTCTTTGGCTCGTCGCGCATACTCTTTGTTCACTTCACCTGAGGCCAAGACGAGGATAACCCCATCGACTTCCTGGGCAAGAATAGCGGCATCCGTAACTGCGATAATGGGCGGAGTATCGATGAGGATTATATCAAATTGCTCACTGACTTCCTTGATCAGATGCTTCATACGTTTGGACCCAACAAGTTCGGCAGGATTTGGAGGGATGGGTCCTCCTGTAAGAAGCGTTACCCCTGGCACCTCTGTTTCCTGGAGGTATTTTCGGTAGTCTAGATCCTGAACCAAGGCTACCGATAACCCTAGCCCATTATCTACCCCAAAGAGTTTATGCTGAGTGGGATTGCGCAAGTCGGCATCGATCACAAGCACAGATTTACCAGCTTGGGCCATACTGACCGCTAGGTTGGCAACGGTGGACGATTTTCCTTCCTGAGGACCAGAACTTGTGATCATGATTTTCTTAGTCTCTGAATCTACACTCGTAAATTGTACATTCGTCCTAAGTGTCCGGTAAGCCTCTGAGACTGGAGATTTCGATTGCTCCAAAGTGATTAATGAATATGCCAATGATATCTTCTCCCCTTACCCTTGTTTTACCATTTCGTAGTTTGGAATAACTCCTAGTACGGGTATCCCCAAAAGCTTCTCGACATCACTGGAGGTCTTTACAGAGTTATCCATATATTCTAATAAGAAAACCAGTCCGATCGAAGCCATCAAACCCATCACAAAGGCAATCAACACGTTTAAGGCTTTATTGGGTTTAACCGACTTATCTGGTATCGCTGCACTATCTACGACACTGACACTATCTACTTTTTTGATTGCGATAACGGCTTTTGAAAACTCTCGACCCATAGAGTTAGCAATTTTGGCAGCCTGATCAGGATTAGTATCAGTTACTTGGATTTCCAAAATTTCCGTGGTCTTCACTTGTTTGACGAGTACCTTACTGTCAAGTCCTTCGACTGTAAGCGGCAAGTTCAGATCCTTTATGACATTTTGCTCAACTCTGCGACTCTGAGCGATTGCAGCATAGGTCTTCGCAAGCTGTTGGTTCGCGAGCAAAACATTATTATCTAGCATTTGTCCAGCGTCTTTGCCGGACTCTGAAGCTTTTTCTCCGACAATCAACGTCGCCGAAGCTTGATACACTGGTTTTATGACAAAAAAACTAATGAATCCGCTGACCAGAGCTGCAATGAGCGTTAGCACTACTACAATGATCCAACGTTTTCGCAATACATCCCAGTACCGCCGTAATTCTATTTCCTCTTCCATTTTGGCCTCCCAAATTCGTTCAATAAAAAACGTCTGATATTATGTTATTCGCCATAAATTTCTTTTTTCCTTTATATTTCGATTAATTTTCTTAATTTATCGCATAATATGCTTCGCGTAATCAAAAGCCAAGTGAATTTTACAGCCTTTTCTCGTGGGAATTCCCCATCTAAAAAGCCTTCGCCGAAAACAAAAACCTTCTCGCTCAGTTGACACTAAAAAGAGTGTATCAACCCAATTCGTATTGGGTTGATACACTCTTTTTGGACCTCACCACATATTAGCAGAAATACGACGCTCTATTCCTATTTCGACTTAAAAACTTACATCCGCCCACTCCCATCACAAGTCGGACAAGGCGTCGTATACCTCACAGCTAACGTCTGCCCCACTTTTTTCCGAGTCATTTCCACAAGCCCCAGTTGAGTCAGACCTAACACCTGAGACTTTGTTTTATCCGGAGCGCAGGCCGTCTCCAAGACCTCAATCACCTGTTGCTGATCGTCTTTTGAAGTCATATCTATGAAGTCAATAATAATGATCCCTCCGAGGTTTCTAAGGCGCAACTGCCGTGCAATCTCCTGAGCAGCCTCGAGGTTCGTATGGACCACCGTTTCCTCCAACGAATGTTGCCCTACATATTTCCCGGTATTCACATCAATCACGATTAAGGCTTCCGTCTGTTGGATAACTAGATAACCTCCGCTTTTCAACCAGACTTTTGAGCGCAGTGTTTTACGAATTTCATCATCCACCCCGTACCGGGCAAAGAGATCCTCTCCTGTGACAACAAAGATTTGTTTTGCCGCCGGGTGTTCAATCTCCCGTAAGGCTTTACGCAATACTTGAGCAACTTCGTCCTGATCCACTGTAATTCTTTCCACATCCTGATCAATCCAATCTCGGACAAGACGAGCAATCAAATCGACATCCTTATGTACCAGACCAGGAACAGAAACATGCGGAATCTTCGGTTGCAGAGCTCGCCAATATGCCACAAGTCGCTCAATATCTTCAGCGATCTCTTCCCCGTCAATCCCTCCAGCCAGAGTCCGAACAATAACGCCCATACCCTCAGGCTTTGCCAAAGCCGCCAGATCCCGCAGTCGCGTCCGTTCATTATTATCCACGATCTTCCGAGACACACCGACATAGCTCACCTGAGGAAGAAGCACCACATACCGACCAGGAAGGGTCAAGTTAACACTAATCCGCGCCCCCTTCGTACCCACCGGCTCCTTAACAATCTGCACCAAAAGTTCTTGACGAGGCTGAACAACGCGCTCAATCCGCTCATTAACAGCCGAAGCAACCTTCTCATCCTCCTCAAAACGTGACGGCACAGCATCTCCCACATAAAGAAACGCATTCTTGTCCAAGCCAATATCCACAAAAGCCGCCTGCATACCAGGAAGAACATTCTCAACCCGCCCCCGATAAATGTTCCCAACTAACTGCGACGAACCAACCTCTTCCTCAAACACTTCCACCAAATCACCATGTTCAAAGACAGCTGCCCGCATCCCGTGGCCCTGACTCTGCAGAACTATTTCTTTCAAACTACCGACACTATCATTACTCATACCGATAAACACAGCCCCCTATACCCCAAGTACCTCTAAAGCAACCTTAAGCATCCTCCACCTCGCACATATCTGCGAAGCAGAGGTGCGCAAACTACACTACTAGCATGTCCAAGCATTTGCGTAAAGCCAACACCACAGAGCACATCCCAATGAACCGTCCCCAGCCCTGCGTCGCAGCACCGATACAGAGGTGCCACATGCTCAAAGAGCATATCCCCCATACGTCAACCCAACACTACAAAGGCACATTCCCCTGATCCGTCCCAGCCCCTGCGGCGCAGCACCGACACAGAGGTGCCACATACTCAAAGAGCATATCCCCGTCACGTCACCCCAACCACAAAACCCATCCCCAACCACCGTTCCCAGCCCAGCGGCGCAGCTCAGCTTCGGAGCGGAGAGGGGCGATTTGCCAAGAGAGCACATTAGCGAAAATTGCGTCAATGAGCGCCGACAATAAAGCGTTAAGAACCGCAACGGTTCACATGCAGAAAGCCCAGAGGTTTTGCGGTTTAGCTTTATTTTCAAGCGAATAGCAATTGCAGCGTGTGCGAACGGGTAAATCGCCCCTCGGAGCCTCCCCGCTCATCAAGCCGCACACTCTACTCAGCAAGCTGCACAAACCCATCATGCTCCAGTGGCGAGCAATTCCCCCCCTGATAACTCACATGAACCCCCGTCCGCTTAATATGGATAGCCTCCATATCAAGCGGCAAATTCTCCAGCTCTCTGAGGCTCGCGAGCACTTCCTCCGGACGAACACTCCCAGCGTTGCCCATTTCAACTTCCAGCTCAAAGATGATTTCGTCCCCATGGACTTCCCCTTCCAACCGCTTTACCCACGATCGGATGTCCTTGTCTGTCGGCCCTTTTTTCGTATAACGGGAATAGATCACATGCTCTCGAGCCAGCCAATCGCCAACCGCTTCTTGTAAACGTTCCGGCAGAATCGGCAAGGCCATCAGAACGCTGATCCGATAACTTGCTGCATTCAGTACTGCCATCAGAGGTTTGGCCCCCTGGGTCAGAACACGACCTTGTAACAGTCGGATTCCTGGCGGCAGTTGCTCTTGAATACGCCCCAGTGCTTCCCCCAGATCCATGTCCCTTTGGATATCTATATCCACGTACTCCCGTTCCCCTTCAGTCCCGACTGCTAGCGCGAAGCCGAAGGAAATTTTGGGGCGTTGGTTAAAACCCTCCGTATAGGACATTAGTATCCCGGCCCGACGGATCGCACGTTCAAACACTCGTGTCAGGTCAAGGTGTGCAATATACCTCGCATCTTCAACTTTGGTATAGGCGATTCTTAACCGCATGGCACTCACCCTTTCAACATAATCTTGACTCCTCTGCCCGGACAAATCCCGCACCCAGTACATACATCGTGTCGGCAATCGATTGTTTTCGCTTCTTCTAGAGCCCGATGATGTTCCCCCGCCATATACTGTTTCGACACACCACTCTCTAAATGCTCCCAGGGTAGGATATCATCATAATCCATCGCCCGATTAGCGTAAAAGTGAGGGTCAATGCCTGACTCTTCAAAGCCTTCCTTCCACACATCCTGGCGAAATTGATCGGACCAACCGTCAAATCGAGCTCCGTGTTTGACCACCCATTCCAAAAGCGGTGCCAAACGTCGATCCCCTTTGGCAAAGACCGCTTCGAGATAACTGGTCTTCATATCGTGATAATTATATTTAAAGCGACGATCTCTCAATTTTTCTTTAAGATATCTCTGCTTTAATTCTACTGAAGCTTGTGCTTCCTGCGGTTCCCATTGAAAGGGCGTGTGCGGTTTGGGAACGAAGATACTAGTGGCGATTGTTACGGTGATATTTCGACGACCAAGTTGAGTACCAAGATTGGCGACCTTTTTTGCCAGATCGATAATCCCGTCGATGTCTTCCTGCGTCTCCGTAGGTAACCCCACCATGAAGTACAATTTAATCGTTGACCAGCCTTTCTTAAAGGCTGCCTCAACTGCCTCTAAGAGGTTTTCTTCCGTGACCCCTTTATTGATAACGTCGCGCAAGCGCTGTGAGCCAGCTTCTGGTGCAAACGTTAACCCGGATTTACGAGTCGTCTGAACGGACTCAGCTAAACCGACATCAAAGGAGTCTACCCGCAGCGAGGGGAGAGAAATCCCAACCCCTTCAGCCCCATGCTTCTCCAGTATCTTGGCAATCACCGGTTGGATACAGGAATAATCTCCACTCGAAAGCGAGGTCAGAGCGATCTCATCATATCCCGTGGAACGCACCAATTCCTCGGTGTGCTTAAGCAGCGTTTCCAAAGAACGTTCCCGAACGGGCCGATAAATCATTCCCGCTTGGCAAAAACGACACCCCCGTGAGCAGCCGCGCATGACTTCGAGCATCATCCGATCATGCACTATTTCCAAGTACGGGACAATCGGGCTGGTGGGGAAAAACGCTTGATCAAAATCTTGAACGATGGCTTTCTCCACAACCGCTGGAACACCCCCTTCAGCCTCAATACGCTCGATTCGACCGTCGGGTTTATAGGTTACATGGTAGAAATCCGGTACATAAACCCCTTGGACATGGGTGACTTTGACTAAAAAGTCCTTCCGCGGCACCGGATTTTTCTTCTGCTCGGCTATAAGGCGAAGCACTTCAGGCAGCTGTTCTTCACTCTCTCCAAGGAGAAAGAAGTCGATAAACCCAACGAGGGGTTCCGGATTAAAGGCACAAGGACCTCCGGCAATAATCCATGGGTCGTCAATTCCCCGTTCTTCCGTATGCAACGGGATTCCCGCCATATCGAGCATATTGAGGATATTGGTATAACTCATCTCGTACTGAAGGGTAAATCCAACCACATCAAACGCTTTCAGGGGGTGAAACGATTCCAACGCGTACAGTGGAATGTCACCCTCACGCAATTTCTCCTCCATATCCACCCAGGGAGCAAAAACCCTTTCGCAGAGAAACTCTGGGAATGAATTGACCAAGTGATATAGAATCCGTGTTCCTAGATGAGACATGCCAACTTCGTACACGTCCGGGAACGCAAAGACCATATGCACATCGGTTTTATCCCACTCTTTTCTAATCGCGTTCCATTCTGATCCGATGTACCTACTTGGTTTCAAGACTTTGGGTAAAAAACGTTCGACCTGCCGGCGTATTTCCGCCGCGGTTAAATTACTCATGCTGTCAACAAGGCCTCCTTGTACTATATGTGGACCTCAATTATATCATAAATCCCGAATGTTTACAGGCTTCGTCCCTAGTTCGAGTTTTAGGCATATGAAAGAAAATAACAAGTCAAAGGTGCCTTGGATATTTTGCGTCAGACAAGGAGGTATGTTCACCATAGTGGAGCTATTAGCTGAACATGCCGACGCAGTATGACACGAAATAGACTGGCATACTGACTGGTTATTTTCTTGAATGTGCCTCACCTAAAGTTTACCCACAGGAAAACGAATTCCTTCCCGCAACATCCCTTCAAGCACATCGGTCTCGGTCAGAATCTTACCCAGACTCATTTTCTCATTGGCAAGAGAGACCATGGCGTATTGATCCGGGGTAAACTTCTCAACGATTCGCACGAGCGGAGTATCCTTGTGAACCGTTAACCAAATACTCCGCATCAGACCTTTGCGCACTAATTCCGCCTTCTTGCGTGTCAGGTGTCTGAGAAACGTAATATGGGCCGCTGAAATTTCCTTACTGCCGACAAACCAAAAGAACCCCCCCAAGGTAATAAAGGTGAGCGATCCTTCGACAAACTTACCACTCCCCCATAATACAATCCCATAAAGAGCAAACAGGATACCCAGCCATTGTCCTGACCTTGCCAAAAACTTCGTGGTACGGACAAACCCAAACGTTTCCGCGCAGAGGGCCCGCGCGACTCGACCACCATCAAGCGGCAATACAGGAATTAAATTAAAGGCCGCTAGCCAAAAGTTCAATCGAACAAAGTCATCAGCGAGTTCCCCTGTCCACACCCCGTTCCACCTTAAAGCCTGACCAATAAATAAGAGCACCACGTTAAATATAGGACCCGCTAAGGCCATAATGCTCTCCTCAATTTTCCGTCCTTCAAAGAGGTCATCGCAATAAGCCGCGCCTCCAAAGGGGAACAACTCTAGCCCCACGACCTTAAATCCATACGCCTTGGCCGTCAAGAGATGAGCCAATTCATGCCCGAGCACTAAGGTAAAGACGAGAAGAGCCTGGGCCGCTAAACCCAGGACTCCATAAACTACCAAAACCAATAAGAATGTGGGATGGACCCGGACGCTCACCCCGGCAATTTTCAGAAGTTCCATATTTCCCCCTCCTCGTTTGGCCACACTCGGGCACGAAGCATAAGTGCCTCTACCTTAATTCAACGATTCCTCCGTAGGGAGTCTTGTGCTTCGTGCCCTCACCCATCCGTTCCTAGTTCCACCGTGGTAGGCACTTACGCTTCGTACCCCTATCGATTCAACGATTCCCCTGTAGAGGCACTTGTGCTTCGTGCCCCTACGATTTCGTCTTGGGTGGAATTAAATAGGGTAACGGGTTTACCGGTTTGTTATTCTTTCTCAATTCAAAATGGAGCCAGGGCTTTTTCAGAGGTGCAGAAAGTCCTACCGTTCCCAAGACCTCCCCTTTCTCGACTCGCTGACCCTTTTGCACAGAAATATCACCAAGATTCCCAAGCACCGTGGTCCATCCATCCCCAAGATCCACTTTCACAACCTTGCCCAATTGGGAATCTACCCCAACTACGGTGACAACACCGACTGCGGGCGAAACCACTGGGACCCCCAAAGCACTCTCTACATCAATTCCGTTATGAATTGAACCCACAGCATTGCTTCCCCCTTCCCCTACGTCTCCAAAATCAGCAACGACCTTCCCTGAAATGGGGGGCAATAACTGTCCTTGCATCTTCGCATCGACAGGAAGGCTCTTACTGCTGAGTCCACCAATACTCAAGGCATCTTTAGCCATACCGTTCAGTGAGGCATAAAAATCACCTGAGTCCATCGCACTCTGATAGATTGAATGAATTGTTTTCGAGAATGGATCTGAACTATTGGCACTAAAGAAAACTAATAGAAATAACATGGCTGCTAAGATAGAACGCTTTTGAGTTCCGTTCCAATACTTCAAGAAATTCCCTCGACTCGGTTTGGCGGGACTTCGCTTAGGTCTGAGTCGTCCGTTATTACGCGGAGCAGATTCGCCCCGTCCTTGTTCTTTGCCCACTTCTTGCATGGCCCGTTCCCATTCCCAGTCATCCCAACGTTCAAAAGGATTCATTTCACTCTGCCTCACTTCACGCGAAATTCAGGCTCGTACATCCTTTAGAATTCTATTCTGGGCAAAAAAAAGTAGAACTGCTAGCAGCTCTACTTTTTTCGTGGTTCGATATTCGTGGTTCGAACTCTGAATTCGATTCTACGAATCGAATAACGGAATAGACTTCCAAGATTTTATTATTGTGGGAACTTCGTTCGCTTCGATTCGAACAACGAACATCGAACCACGATCAGAACATTAGTCGCCGGCGTCTCAAATTGACGCTTAGCATTAGTCCGACCGCTGCCATGTTTGACCACATGGCACTTCCTCCGTAACTGATCAGCGGTAATGGTATACCCGTGACCGGCATAATCCCAGAGGTCATGCCCACATTGACCAGAATATGAAACGTAAACATTGATATCACGCCCGTGGCAATTAACATCCCATACGTATCACGCGATTTTAAGGCGATACTGATACTGCGCAAAATGAAGATCAAAAAAAGAAACAGCAACGTGAATGTCCCAACAAAACCGAACTCTTCCCCGACTACCGAAAAGATAAAATCGGTGTGATGCTCCGGCAGGAAGTTCAACTGGCCTTGTGTTCCCATTCGGTAGCCTTTTCCCCATAACCCACCAGAGCCGATGGCCCAGATCGATTGAATAATATGGTATCCGTCTCCAGACATATCAGCCGCCGGATTCACAAAAATAGTTAGGCGCTTTAACTGATAATCTTGCATAGGCAGTGGGAGTCCTTGAGCCCAGTGTAACCCCCAGGGCAAGTCCGTGGAGAAATGAAGCCAAAGCGCTACCCCTACGACACAAACCCCTCCGAGTAACAGTCCTCCAAATTTCTTTGGATTTGCTCCCGCAACAAACATCATCCCCACAAAGATGGCCGCAAAAACCAAGGTCGTTCCCAAGTCAGGCTGCTGAAAAATCAAGATCATGGGGAATAGCACAAACAGAAACGGCAAAACAA